>DAOVFI010000521.1 GCA_030673005.1 Planctomycetales bacterium | reverse complement strand
TTCACCGATTTTTCCAAACTCGCCCAGCAGGATTTCTCGAACCCGTCGCTGCTGAAGGAACTTCTTTCGATTAAGACGGACGTAACGATGGCCAAGGACGCCTTGAGCAAGAAGGCAGTCGAGATCGCCACCGCCATCGAGGACAACGGTATCGAGAACGCAAAGACCCTCACAGCCAACATCGAAAAGTGGCTGCCCGACGAGCCGGACCGCATCAAGTGGGACATGGAAGACCCCGCCGAAGGGCAGATGAACGTCGAGCAGGCCGAACTGCCCAAGGAACTCGAAGACCTCGTCGGCGATTTGCTGGAGGAGGAAGAGGACCTGTTCGAGGAGATGGACGACATCACCAGCAGTTACACGATGAGCGGTGACAAGGGCATCGGCTGGGACGCGATGGACGGGCCGATCTCGAACATGAACGCCCAGGGCGTTACCGGCAACCAGTTGCCGAACACGTCGGAGATTTCAGGCCGGAGCGGCGAGGGCCGGCAGGGCAAGAGCACCGGCGAGTTCGTCGAGGACAAGGCCGTCGGCAAGGGAGGCCGGCGGACGCCGACGCGACTGACGCCTGAACCGTTCCAGACCGGCCAGGTCAGCGACACGTCGAGCGAACCGGGCGGCGGGGCGACCGGCGGCGGAAAACTCTCCGGCGCAGGTTCCGAAGGCCTCGAAGGCCCCGTGCCGCCGCCGCTGAAGCAGCAACTAAAGCGCATTGCCGGCAAGCACGCCCAATTGCTGAACCGGGCGGAGCGGCTCCGGGCGGCGTTCAAGGTTACCGATTATTCCAATTTCCAGTTCCTCCAGACAATTACGCTGATGAACAAGGTCCAGGGCGACCTGGACAATTTCCGTTACCGCAACGCCCTTCGCCGGCGAAACGTTACGCTTTCGAGCCTGAAAAAGACACAGCAGCTCCTTACCGGCCGGATCGACGTAACGACCGATTCGACCGCGAATATGCCCAAGCACATCCGCGACGACATCTCCGACGCCAGAAAGGCCAAACTCCCCGCCGAGTACAGCGAAGTCCTCCGGGAATACTTCCGCCGACTCAGCGAGCAAAAGCAGGAAAAGTAGGCTGGTCCGACAGGCCCACCTTTCGCTTGATTTTCCGCCGGCGATTGGCGAATATATATAGCAGGAGAGCGATCATGACCGACAGTGAACTACTTGAGCGAATTACCTTGAATCCGAAGGTAATGACGGGCAAGCCGGTAATTCGGGGCACCCGGCTGACGGTCGATTACATCGTTGGCCTGCTGGCGCATGGAACGACGCCCGAGAACATCCTAAAAGAATACGAAGGCCTGACACCCGAAGACATCCAGGCGTGTCTGTTATTCGCCAGCCATGCAAAAGAGTTGCTGGAGACGTTTCCTGATAAGATCTTCCCTGGCACTCAGGAACTCTGGGAATTTCTCAATGCGCCACAGGTTGGGATTGTCGGGGATTAGATGCTTTTTCTTGAAACTGGGATCACGAGTTGCAATCCATTCATTAAATGGCATGTTCGACTTTTCCTGGTTTTCATGCGCTAGAAGAATCTCCAGATTTCCCAGCCTATTCCGTAGAACATATAATTCGAGTTGCTTATCAGCATCTAATCCGGCTTCCTCAAGTTTACTGAGCGTCAACAGGTCTCCCGGAAAGATGTGGTCCTGATGGTAGGACATTGTCCCCCATCCGTTTTCATCGTAAAGAAGGGAGAGAGCCAAGAAAGTCAGTTGTCGTCCATAGGTCAACGACAAGACGTTATCAATGGCGTATTCATCGAAATATGCGGTTCGCCCAGACCGTTCAATTGCCTCATTTATCTTATCAGTAGAAAAATCATCGTCAGGGGCGCTGTGTTCCTTAAGAATTCCCCGGGCCTCTCGAAGAATGCTGTCCGAGGCTCCGCCGAAG
>DAOVFI010000775.1 GCA_030673005.1 Planctomycetales bacterium | reverse complement strand
GAAGAGGGCGAAGGCGCCCCGCCGTTCTTCTGCGCGATCGGCCGGAAACCGCGCCCAAAGACAGATCGTCGTCCTCGGCGCAAAAGAACATAACCTCCAGCGAATCGACGTGCGGATTCCGCGCGACAAACTGGTGGTCATTACCGGCATCAGCGGTTCGGGCAAGAGTTCGCTGGCGTTCGACACGCTCTACGCCGAAGGCCAGCGAAAGTACGTCGAGAGCCTCTCTGCCTACGCCCGCCAGTTTCTCGAACAACTCTCCAAGCCGGACGTGGACCATATCGAAGGGCTGCCGCCGACGATCGCGATCGAGCAGCGCGCAGGCAGCGCCAATCCGCGTTCGACCGTGGCGACGACCACGGAGATATACGATTACCTCCGCCTGCTGTTCGCCCGCGTCGGCACGCCGCACTGCTGGGTCTGTGGCCGGGCCATTACGTCGCAGACCGTCTCGCAGATGACCGACGCGATCTTCCGCCTTCCGGAAGGGACAAGGTTCATGGTCCTCGCCCCCGTCGTCCGCGGCCAGAAGGGACAACACGCCGAGATTCTCCGGCACGTCCAGCGCGAGGGCTTCATCCGCGTCCGCGTCGATTCGGTCCTGTACGACCTGGAGAACGTCCCGGAACTGAACAAGAACCGCAAACACACAATCGAAGTCGTCGTTGACCGGTTGGTGCTTAAACCGTCCGTGCGAATCCGCCTGAGCGACAGTCTCGGCGCGGCGCTGAACCTCTCAGACGGGTTGATAACGATTTCGTATGAAGAAAGCGGCGAAACCACAAGCGGTGTAAAAGAAAGCGGCGACATGTGGAAAAATCAGATATTCAGCGCCACATTCGCATGCCCGGAGCACCCGGAGGCGAACCTGGAGGAATTGTCGCCGAGGATGTTCAGTTTCAACTCGCCTTACGGGGCCTGCGAAGTATGCGACGGGCTGGGGACGATTCCCGAATTCGATCCGGACCTGATCGTGCCGGATACGTCATTGAGCCTCACCAAGGGCGCCATCGACGCCT
>DAOVFI010000450.1 GCA_030673005.1 Planctomycetales bacterium | reverse complement strand
GGGCAGCGCGGGGCTGGGCGTGGTCGTACTGCGGAACGTCCTGGAGCGCCGGGGCGAACTGGCGCTGCTGCGCGCGGTGGGATTTACACGTTCGTCGCTCTATCGGCTGGTGCTTTACGAACACTGGACCTTACTGGCGGCGGGATTATTGTGCGGCGCGACTGCCGGGGTCGTGGCAGTCATTCCGGCGCTGCGGTCGGCGGGGTCTGCCATGCCGTACGCTTCCCTGTCGGTTACGCTTGCGGCGGTGGCGGCCGGGGGTGTATTGTGGACTTACCTTGCAACGGCCGCGGCGATTCGCGGACCGATGTTGTCGGCATTGTGAGGTTAATTGTTGTTGGCGGGGAGGGCGGGCTGCGGCGTCCCGGCGGAACGATTCGTCACGGGCGCCGGGACTTCGCTTCGCTCCGTCCCGGCCTACGGGCTGATTTGATGATTTTGATGTAACAGACCCAGCAGGTTGATTATGAAAATCGTTTTCGTCATCGTCGGGATACTGATACCGGTTACTGTTGCTGCCGCCGGCGCATTTCTTGTGAACCTGTGGCTCGGCGGCGGGCCGGGAATGGATATCGGCGTGAGATTACCGGTCGCTGATAAATCCGTCCAGGTCGAATACGTCCCGGTCTTTCCGGCAGTTCTCGTTACCGGCACGGGCAGGCCCTCCGACCTGGGCGGCGCCTGGCCGAGGTTCCGCGGCGGCAATTTCGACGCCGTCAGCGCCGAAAAAGTGCCGCTGGCGAATTCCTGGCCCCCCGCCGGTCCGCCGGTGCTCTGGTCGGTCGAACTGGGCGAAGGATACGCCGGGGCGGCGGTCCTGGGCGGGAAGGTCTATATCCTGGACTACGACGAGGAAAAACGCGGCGACGCTCTGCGATGCCTGTCGCTTGCCGATAGGAAGGAGATATGGCGCCTGTGGTATCCGCTCCGTCTTCCCAGCCAGCACGGCGTCAGCAGGACCGTCCCGGCGGTAACGGAAAAATTCGTCGTTACACTCGGCCCGGCCTGCCACGCCATGTGCGCCGACGCGCAGACCGGAAAATTCCTCTGGGGAATCGACCTGGTGCACGAATACGGCGCGAAGGTCCCGCTGTGGTACGCCTCACAGTGTCCGTTAATCGACGACGGCAGGGCAATTATCGCACCGGCGGGCAGCAGCCTGATGATAGCCGTCGATTGCGCTACCGGTGAAGTCCTCTGGAAGACGCCCAACCCGCACGGATGGAAGATGACGCACTCGTGCATCACGCCGATGGACTGGTCGGGTCGGCGGATGTACCTCTATTGCGCCAGCGGCGGTCTCGTCGGCGTCTCTGCCATCGACGGGAAAATCCTCTGGGAATACCCCGGCTGGAAAGTCCCCACCTCCAACGCGCCGGCGCCGGTGATCGTCGGCGACGGGCGGATATTTCTGACGGGCGGCTACCACGCCGGAAGCATAATGCTCTCTCTGACAGAGCAGGACGGTAAAATCGTCCCGAAAGAACTGTTCCGCCTGGGCGAGGATGTCTTCGGCTGTGAGATGCAGACGCCGATTCTATACAAAGACCACTTCTACGGCGTGATGGCCAGGGACAAGGAAGTAGGCCGGCTGAAAGAGCAACTGGTCTGTCTGGACCTTCAAGGCCGGCAGGTCTGGACCAGCGGGCCTGACAACCGCTTCGGGCCTTACGGCGGACCTTACATTATCGCGGATAATAAAATATTCGTAATGAACGACCACGGCGTGATGACGTTGCTGGAGGCGACGCCGAAAGGATACAGACAACTGGCGCGGGCGAAGGTCCTGGCGGGAAAGGAATCCTGGGCGCCGATGGCCGTCGCCGGCGGAAGACTCATCATCAGGGACAAAAAGACAATGGTATGCCTGGACGTCCGGGAAAAATGAGGAACAACCATAAATATAGAGCGGAACAAAGTTCCGCCACCTGTGCTATATGAAGAAGCGACACGATTGGGTGGCACGGTCAAGCGAAACGCCTGCCTGCCGGCAGGCAGGAAGTGAAGCTTGGCCGTGATTCAGCCGACCACGGCCACGCGAGGTTAAGGCCAAATGGCCTTGACCTCGCTTGACCGTGCCATCCGGGACGAAGTGCCGCTACCTGTGTTTTATGAAGAATAGACGCGGCATCTCGACGACGGGCGCGATAGTTGCGGTGGTTATAGCGGCGGCGATTGCCACCGCTGTCTTCATCGTGTTGCGGTCCGACCCGACGGGCAAGGGCGGCAGCAAACTCGGAAAGGAATTCGTCTTTGACGACGAGAAATACCGCCGGACCGACCCGGCGCTGATTTACTATGAGCAAATCGGGCGGATCGAGACGGGTTTCAGGA
>DAOVFI010000633.1 GCA_030673005.1 Planctomycetales bacterium | reverse complement strand
TGAACGTGGCATGGGCGTCTCGCCCATGCTGTTTATCTTATGCAGATTTACGTCCTGGCGCCTGATCACGGGCGAGACGCCCGTGCCACGAGCTACAACGCAACCGGCTCCCTATTTGGGTATAGGGGGACAGACTCTATTCCCTACTCCAGTAAATGTCTTAGAACTTGTCTCCATTCTTCCTTTGAAGCGCACACCTTATTTATCTCTAAACCCTGTTCATCGTAAAATATCTCCACTTTGGCATCACAACATCCGCACTTGATTAAATATCTGGCCGATTTCTTTCCTTTGCCTTTTCGGTGAAACACCCGTAGTTTCCATCCGCCATGACCATCTGAGACACCCATTTTGGCATTCAAATCATCCATCTCAATACCCTGCCTGTTTCCTTATTTTATTCGCATCATTCGACATTCCCCCGGTTTATCCATCTTCCCAGCCACAGCAGCGCCCAGAGTCGGTGTCGGTGGTCGGCCCGGGCGGCGAGGTGGTCGTCGATCATCCGCTCCAGTGGTTCGCGCGACATCCAGTCCATTCCGACCAGCGGGCCGTCCAGGAGGGTTTCGCGGAGTGTTTCGGCCAGTTCGTTACGCAGCCAGCGGTGAATCGGGGCGGCGAAGCCGCGCTTCGGCCGGTCGAAAACGCCCGCCGGCAGCATCCCGGCGAAGGCGTCGCGAAGGACCGCCTTGCCGCGAGTTTTCCACCGCCCGGCGATTTTACATTTCGCAGGCAGCGACAGGCCCAGCGAGACCGCCTCGTGATCCAGCATCGGCGACCGCAACTCGAGCGAATTGGCCATTGAGGCGATGTCGGACTTGACCAGCAGGTCGTCCGGCAGATAACTCATCAGGTCGTGCCGCTGGGCATAGGCGACCTCGTCGTCGAACTCGCCCTGTTCGTTGTAAAGATCGCAGAACCACGTCATCGGCGCGGTTACGTCGGCGGCTGCGGCGAAGTCGCGTTCGAGGATGAAGGTTAACTGCTCTGGCGAGAACAGCCGGCGCCAGGAGTAATACTGCAACGCCGGCGGCAGGCCGATGGCTTCGGCGAAGCGGACCAGCCGGCGGAGGGCCGACCGCTCGTCGTGCGGCGCTATCAGCCGGGCCAGACCGGCGGCGGCCTTCGTCGCCAACCAGCGAGTCGGACCCATCGTCTCGGCCAGGCGCATCGCGCGGTAGCGGTCGTACCCGCCGAAGGACTCGTCGCCCCCGTCGCCGGTAAGCGCCACTGTTACATGCTCGCGAGCGGCCCGGCAGATAAGGTACGTCGGCAGGGCCGACGAATCGGCGAACGGCTCGTCGTACTGGGCCACCAACTTATCCAGCAGCGCCGGTAAGTCGAAGTCCGACGGGCTTATCAGCAGTTCACGATGGTCGGTGCCCAGATGCCCGGCGACCTTGGCTGCAATCGGCCTCTCATCGAAATCATCCTC
>DAOVFI010000605.1 GCA_030673005.1 Planctomycetales bacterium | reverse complement strand
AACTCACGCGAAAGGCCTGGCGAAAGATGATCGACACGGCGGGCCTTTTCGGCTGCGACCTGGTATGCGGCTTCACCGGGCGGATCATTGACAAGCCGATCCCCGATTCGCTCCCGGCATACAAGAGTTTTTTCGGGCCGCTGGCCAAGAGAGCCGCCGACAGGGGCGTCCGTATCGCCTTTGAGAACTGCCAAATGGACGGGGACTGGAATCGCGGCGGTTACAACATCGCTCACGGCCCCGACGCATGGGAACGGATGTTCGACGCCCTTCCGGCCGACAACATCGGCCTGGAATGGGAACCATGCCACCAGATGGTAAAACTGATCGACCCAATGCCGCAACTGCGCCGATGGGTCGGGAAAATTTTCCACGTCCACGGCAAAGACGCCACGATCTATTGGGACGTGGTTCGCCGGCACGGAATTGCCGGGGCGGAACAGTTTGCCTTCCACCGCACGCCCGGTTTCGGTGACAGTAACTGGACGGACATAATCTCCGAACTGCGTCGGGGCGGATTCGTCGGCAGTATCGACATTGAAGGTTGGCACGACCCGGTCTATCACGACGAGTTAGAGATGACCGGACAGGTCGCCGCCCTGAACTACCTCAAGCGTTGCCGAGGCGAATTCGTGCCTAATCCGAAGTAGCGAACGCTCGTCGTTCCAAAGTTGCTACAACCCACGTGCCTAAGCAAAGGCAGGATCAATAAGCGGCGCTTCGATGAGCAGCAGCGGTCAAGAATACGATGTGCTCTTTTTCGTCTATCTCGTAAAAGAACCGCCACGCGCCGATTCGGTAACGCCATGTGGAAGGGGAGTAATTTTTGAGTTTCTTGATGTTCGGGCCGAAGTGGGGGTGAAGGCGGAGTTGGGGATAAACGTGTTTGCGGAGTTTTTCGGCTATTCGTTTCTGTCCGGCGCGAGCGATGGCCGAAAGGTCTTTGGTGAACTGGTCCGTCTCAAAGATGCGATACTCACTCAACGAATCGCCCCCTGCGCCGGCGCGCGTCGGCGGAGCCGGTTTTCAGGCGTTTGACAAGTCTCTCATCGGCGAGTAGTTCGGCCATCTCGGCATCGTCGGTGAACTGCTGTTCCCGAATCTTCGCCAGCGCCGCCGTCTCGATAAGGTTCGACAACGGCCGGCGCTGGGCCTCTGCCGCCTCTCGAAACGCTTCGTACACTTCATCGGGTAATCGCAATGTAACGGTCTTGGACATAAGTCAGCCTCAGTTTCACCAGAATCATATCGACACATTATGTATTCATCTGTATTCTAACATGTTCGTCCCACGGGTCAAGTCCGAAATGCAAATACACAGTCATGGTGTTTTATCTTACGAGTCCGTAGGCCGGGACGAAGCGACGCGCAGTCCCGGCGCTTCGTCCGATCAATAGGCATGTGGCGTAGTCCGTAGGCCGGGACGAAGTAAACCGTATTCCCGGCTATTTGTTCGACCAGGTGCCGGGACTCCGCTTCGCTGCGTCCCGGCCTACCGATCAATCCGCAATCCGGCTTCGCTAAGGCTACGCCGTGA
>DAOVFI010000070.1 GCA_030673005.1 Planctomycetales bacterium | reverse complement strand
CGGTTCGTTCGTTGCGGCTTTTGCGGTTTTTTCCCCGGCAGCAGGCGCACCATCGGTAACGTTCGCAGCGGCGGGTGGTAGGGAAATACCGATAAGCGTCAATTGCAGGGAAGTTAAAACCGCGATGATAATGCAGAATCGAATCTCTTCTACCCGTCTCATATCAAGTCCTCACAATACTATACCCCAAAAGCAACATGATTTCTCATTGTAATCGAAAACAAAGCAATCGTCAGGAGAAAAAAGGGGTCGGGAGCCTTTTTTTTGGGGGGCATCCTCGTTCTGTAAGGAAAGTAGTATCATCCAAAATGGCTCCTGATTCCTTTTTTTCTCATGTCGTCCTGTCCATACGATTCTATCGACCGTATCGGGGGGCGAAAAAAAACTCGCCCTCCACCTTAACAGGCGTGCGCCGGGTTGGCGCGCGCCAAGGCGGCGCAAAAAATCCGGGAATTTACGTAAGTCGTTATTAATAAAGGGTGAATTTTTTTTATTTTTTTACGAAACCGCCAAAACCGTGCGCCGGGTTGGCGCGCGCCAACCCGGCGCAGATTATTCCGAGAATGGCGATCCGGCGGCGTAGAGGTAGTGTGCGGCAGGTTCTGTTTGCTGCACACCGAACCGCCTACCTGTACACGTCCGAGTAGGATAACGCCCAGCCATTTTATGCCGTCTTGACAACGTATAATAATCAATAGACAATCAGGATATATTCTTCGGGAGAAAGATTTCACTATCGAGATACTGGATAATCTAAAAAAGGCACGTTCCGGTCGCATTTATAAAGCACGGAGCCTTAAAGAATCTGCCATTAAATGGAAAGGAGAAAATCATGAAAAGCAGAGTATTACTGGTAGTGTGTGTGGGATTTCTGGTAACGGGTCTGGTCTTTCCCGGCTGTGGGAAGGATGAAGAAAAAACCCCCACCGAGAAAAAAACCCCGGCAAAGCCCGAGGTCAAGCCCGAAGTCAAGCCTGAGGTTAAGCCGGAAGTTAAACCCGAGGTCAAACCCGAGGTCAAACCCGAGGTCAAACCCGAAGTAAAGCCCGAAGTAAAGCCTGAAGTAAAGCCCGAAGTAAAGCCCGAAGTAAAGCCTGTGGTCAAGCCTGAAGTAAAGCCTGTGGTCAAGCCAGAGGTCAAGCCCGAGGTTAAGCCTGAGCCGAAGGCAACCGGGTCGGTAAAGACCCCCTGGGCAATCGCCAAGGCCGGCGACACGCTCAAGTACAAGATGATGAACAATATGACGCAGGTATGGAAGGTTACCAAGGTTGACGACAAGTTCGCTTATGTAAAGATGGTAATGGTTGTGGGTGACAGGGAAATGCCCGCGCAGGAGCAACAGATGCCCCGCTTTGCCGCGCCCGGAACCGGAAAGCCATACGCCGGAAAGAAACCCGATATGAAGGACCTTGGGACTGAAACGCTTGACATCGGTGGAAAGAAGATCAAGTGCAAAGTAATGCAGGTAAAGATCGAGGTCCGCGGAAAGACAATGACGACCAAAACCTGGACATCGGATGAAGTGCCCGGCGGTATGGTCAAAACCGAATCCGACACAATGGGTAAAATGCAGGTTGTAATGGAACTGGTCGAATTCAAGAAGGGTTGATATTAATGCTATAACGGGTGCCGTGGCCGCTGTGTTTGCGGCCACGTAGTTACGCAGCGAAAACGTGGTCGCAAACACCGCGACCACGGCACCCGGCTACATGTTACATTTCCATCGGATTGACGTAATCGCCCTTGTCTTTGCGGAGGGCTTCCAGGCGCTCGCGCTGGGCGGCGAAGGTCTCGAAGACCAACTGCGGCGTATCGGAAATGGCGCGGTAAATTTTCTCGATCCGGCCGAGTTTGGCAATGTTCTCGCCGATGCGGAGTTTGAACTGCTCGGCATAGTCGGCCTCGGTGAATTCCTTCTTAAGGACTTCGGCGAACAGCCGCTTTAGGTCCTCGTATTTCGGGATCAGCCCGGTAGGCGTCTCGATGGTCTCGACGTCGCCGTGGGCGGCCAGTTCGGCCCACTTGACCCAGACGCCCTTATCGAGCATACCGTTGAGGTATTTCCCGTCGGCGCCCCTGAGGAAGTAATTGACGCCGAAGATCGGCGGGGGATTCTCCATCGACGCACCGAAGTTGAGATTGTTCTGAATATACCTGCCCAGCGGGATGGCGACGAAGTCCATATTGCTCATCAGGTTGAACTTCCGCACGCCCTCGGCTCCGAGTGTCGCTGCCGTCGTCTCGCTCTCCAGCGACGCGGCGATTGTGATGATGCCGTGCGCCCAGTCGAAGGCCTGCTGGACCGGCACGCACGTGTCGCTGTCTCGCCCGCCGTAGATTATCCCGCCGACAATTACGCCTTCCGGGTCGTTCAATGCCTCGTCCACGTTGGCCAATCGCGCGAGGTTGACCGTATATCGGGCGTTGCGGTGCGAGGCGGTTATCTCGTTTCCGTCGGCGTCTTTGGCCCCGGCGGTCCAGTCGCCGCTGTGATTATACCCGGCTGACGGTAATTCGCAGCCCATTCCCAGCCAGTACGGCTTGCGTTCGGTAATCAGCACGTTTGAGAATATCACCTCGCCGGATTTGTTCAGGACGTCGTAGATGACCGGATCGTCGGTGGGATTGACGTCGCGGATGATGCCGAAGATTCCGGCCTCGACGTTGACGGCGCGGGCGGCGCCGTCGATATTGCGGAAATATGCGATGTCGTCGCCGACGATGCTCTCTCCCGGCAGCATGGCCGTCGAGGTCTTCCCGCAGGCAGACGGAAACGCGCCGGTGAAATATGTCTTTCGCCCGCCGGGGCCGTTGATGCCCATAACGAACATGTGCTCCGCCAGCCAGCCTTCGCGGTCGGCCTTGCGAATCGCCAGGCGAAGGGCGAGTTTCTTCAGCCCGATAGTATTTCCGGCGTACTGCGAGTTGGACGTATAGACCATTTCTTCGGCGATGTCGATATAGACACGCCGCTTTTCCACATCGGCCGAGGTGTTGTTATCAGCCAATCGACCTGCGCTGTGCAGGAAGCGGAAGAACTCGCCGGACTCGCCGAGCCGGCGTAACTGCTCGTATCCGTGGCGGTAGAGGAGGTCTTCGCTGTGTGCGACGTAGGACGAATCTGTAACCTGCACGCACGGGATGCTGAAGACCGAATCGACCGGTCCGAGGCAGAAGAACCGGACCATCACGGTCTTGCCCGCCATCGCCCCGGCCAGGAAGCCGCGAATCTCCGCCAGTCCCTCGGCCCGCTCGACGCTGTTGAGCCGCTCGCCAAGATCCAGACCCTCCGGAAGGAGGTATTTCGTCCTGGCTACGTCGCGTGCCTGGTCGTGATAACCGTCGAAGTGGATCGTGTGCCCGTCAATCGCAAGCGCAGCCTCTTCGTTCCTGTCCAGCGCCAGCCGGCGTACGAAGGCGATGTCCTCTTCCGAGTCGGTGCTGACGAATATCTTCTCCGGTTTGCACAGGTCGATAGCATCTGCTACGAATCGGTGAACCGCCGGATTCTCAATCGCCAGCAATTTTTCAAGGTCGGTTTTGTCCAGGTTTCCGGTCAAAATATCCATATAGTCATCATTATTACTCATCTGTAACTCCTGTGTGTGCCTGCCTCCCGGCGGGCAGGAATGAGGCGATACTTTACGCCGATTTACCTTCATACGTCAAGGACATTACCGCCTGTGGGTGGCACAGGTTTGTAACCTGTGCCACCATAAATTGATGATTGACAGAGTATAAGTGGCCGTTAAAAAAGCGCGTTTATCGCTTTATTGGCTGCCAGCGGATTGTTCTGCAGAGGCGGCATCCCACTGAGAGAACATCAACATGTTGAAGCCCGGAAGAAAACAAGATATTATTCTCCTACCGGATCGGAGGATAGGGCAACGCAGGCGTGCGCCCCGAGCAGTCCGTGGTGGAAGTGCTTCGAAAGGCGAAAGACCCGCTCGTAGCCGGAACGACTTTCACCACGGGCTGCTGGAACAACCCGGGCCCTTCTTGTTCCTGCTGTCCGCTGGCAGCCCAACGCGATAAACGTTCTTTTTCTATCTCCCAATTGTTGGACAGAGCCAGTCAGCCCTAAAGGTGGGCCTGCGCTGCGCTCCGGCTCAGCCTACCCGCTCCGGCCTACCTTTCCCCACCGTGTAGGCTGGGCCGACAGGCCCACCTTTTTCCTGGATGAAATGCTCTCGCCCGGTGACGACAAATCTATTTCAACTAACTGTTTTTATAACGTCGGATTATCAATAAAATTCGGATGTTTTCTAAAGGGGGGCTTTCGAAGTATCCGATTGTTATCTATGTGTCGGAAGGTTTTTGACTTGTCGGCGAATTGCGACATCAGGGTCGGGACTGATGGGGTATGGGGTTAATGACTGTCAATCAGGCCAGAGTGCTTGTAGTAGATGATGAGGCGCATGTCTGCCGTTTGATCGAGGATGTCCTGTCGAGTGATCGTTGCTGCTGCGATTCGGTCCATTCCGGCGAGGAGGCCAGGGATCGTCTGCTTCGGGACAAGTATGACGTGGCGATCATCGATCTTCGGCTTCCGGGAGTTTCCGGGATGGAGTTGCTGAATTTCATTTCCGGTCAGAAACTCGGCACTCGTGCGATCTGCATTACCGGCGCTGCGACCGGTCAGTCCGGCCGGGAAGCGCTGGACGCCGGCGCATGCGACTTTTTAGAAAAACCGTTCGACATTTCGCTTCTTGCCGAGTCTGTCCGCCGCGCCATCGGTTGTGACTCCGGCGTTTCGTCGGACAGTCAGGACGATTTCATCAGTCAGCAGGGTTGGGCCGACTTCGACCGGCTCAGGCGAACGCTTATTGAAGCCGCCGGCGCACTGGTTCAGGCGGTGGAGGCCAAGGACCCTTATACACGCCGCCACAGCGATCACGTCGCCTTCTACGCCGAGCATATTGCCCGCCATGTCGGGGCCTCCGAAGGAATGATCGAGTCGGTTCGCCTTGCCGGGCTGCTGCACGAAATTGGGAAGATAGCCGTTCCCGATACGATCCTCACCAAGCCCGGCAGGCTCAGTCGCGAGGAATTCGACCTTATCCGGCTTCATCCGCAGGTGGGCGCGGAGATTATTGAGAATATCACACTGATGAAGTCCGAGGCGTACATGATCCGGCACCATCATGAGAACTGGGACGGCAGCGGATACCCGGACGGACTCGCCGGTGAGGATATCCCGCTCGGCTCACGCATTCTCAACATCGCCGACAGTATCGACGCGATGCTCATGCCCCGTACTTATAAGGACGCCTATCCCGTCGAGCGGGTGCTGGAAGAACTGGAGCGCTGCGCCTCAAAGCAGTTCGAGCCGGACCTGGCCCGTCAGACCGTCGAATGGTGCCGGAAAAACCCATCCAAACTAATCCTGCCGCCGGCGCCCAAGCAGGCCAAATCGGCGTAAGTCCGTAGTAGTCTGTAACATCTAAAATGATGAGTGCCACCGGCCTACCGGCAGGTAGGTGTTCTCGCCCGTAACGACTCGTGCTACGTAGCGTGCTACTACGCAGAGTAGCAAGTGAAGGGCGTGAACATGCTGTGGCGCCAACACCTGCCTGTCGGCAGACAGGTGCCCACCCGCTGCGCTGCGCGTGAGGGCATGGCACCCATCAAAATACGTGTTACAGAGTACAACTACAATCCGGTTCCCAATTCCCTGACGACTGGTGTATAATCCCTCCAATGAACGGACGAGAGAGAATACTGACTGCGTTGAGTCGCTCCGAGCCTGACCGTGTGCCGTTCGACCTTGGCGGTACGCACGTAACGGGCATTTCCATCAGTGCATACGATCGCCTGCGGGAGCACCTGGGCATGCCGGCCGGGCCGATTAAGGTCGCCGACCTGCTCCAGCAACTGGCCTTGCCGGCTGACGACCTGCTGGAGAGGCTGAAGGTCGATACGCGCGGGCTGCACCCGCTCTGCGGAAACAACCTTCCCCTGCCGGCCGGTTCGGAGAGATGGCGGGAGTTGATTACCGTTACCGACGAAGGTCTGACTTACACAGACGAGTGGGGCTTCAGGCAGTTCATGCCGCCCGACGGGCTTTACTTTTCGCTCGTCCAAAGCCCGCTGCCGGAGATGGACGCAACGGTCGAGCAGGTTCGGGGGTTGCCCCTGCCTGACGGCGGCGAGGCCTGGCGGGTTGAGGGTCTGCGCGAGCAGGCAAAGGGTTTTCGCCGGGGCGGGTATTGCGTGGTCCTCAAGAGCCTTTGCGCCGGGATGGTCGAGATGGGCCAGCGCGTCCGCGGGATGGAGAATTTCCTGATGGACCTGCTGGCGAACACTGCCGTGGCCGAGGCCGTCATGGAGCGGTTCCTCGAAATCAAGGTGAATTACTGGAGCCGTGCTTTGGGCGAACTTGCCGGACTGGTCGATGTGGTATTCGAGATGGACGATTACGGCACGCAGGCGTCTCAACTCATCTCGCCGGAGACGTTTCGCAGCCTCATCAAACCCCGCCTGAAGCGCCTCATCGCACACATAAAAAAACTCTCGCCCGACGTGAAGGTGGTATTTCATTCGTGCGGTTCGGTTCGCCCGATCATTTCGGACTTCATCGAGATCGGGATCGACGTTCTCAATCCCGTGCACATATCGGCAGCCGGTATGGCTCCGGCGGCTCTGAAGGCCGATTTCGGCGGCGAGATATGCTTCTGGGGCGGCGGCGTGGAGACGCAGCACGTCCTGCCGAACGGCACGCCGGACGATGTCCGCGACAACGTTCGCGCCAACATTGAGGCCCTCGCGCCCGGCGGGGGGTGGGTCTTCACCACGATCCACAACATCCAGCCCGACGTCCCGCCCGAAAACGTAATGGCAATGTGGGAAACGCTACAGGAATACGGGGCATACGGATAACGTAGGCTGATAACGTAGGCCGGGACGGAGCAAAGCGGAGTCCCGGCGATTTGAAGCTGCAAATTGGAGAGTAGTCGCCGGGACTGCGCTGGCGCTTCGTCCCGGCCTACAGTTATTTCGGCAGGCGTGAGAGTCTTTCGCCGGCCTCGCGTGCGGCGGTGGTCGATGTGTACTCCTGCGTAACACGCCTGTAGATTTCGCCGGCCTCGGTGAGGCGACCCTGCTTTTCCCGACAGAAGCCCAGCCAGAACAGCGATTCTGCCGCCTTCGGACGATTGCCGATATTGGACAACCGTTCAAACACCTGGCCGAACCTGGCGGCGGCCTCCTCATAACGCAGAGATTCGGTCAGCGCAACGGCCTCATTGAACGCCTTCAGGTCCTCATCGCGGTGGATACGGGCGTCCGCCGATGTTGCCTGGTTCATCGGCCCATAAGCCGCACAACCGCCAAGCGCCCCCGCAGCGAACAGGATAACCAGCAAACACACGAACCAGTTCCGGAGGAGTCGTCCGCATTCGCGTCGAATTTTTCGTTTATCCGACATGTTCTGCTCCTGCCAGGATCAATCGGGCCTCCAGCAGCCAGGCGCGAACGTTTGCACCCTCGTGGCTTTTTACGAGTGCTTCGTCGATGTCGTTAATAAGGTTGCTGTTTTTAATCAGTGCGGCGAACGCCATTGCCTCCGAAGCGGACAGTGGGTCCAGCAGTTTCAGCCTTGTCAACACGACTTCCAGGCGGTCCATCAGTCGGCCTGTGGAGAGGTGATGGACGGAGGGACGGATTTCGACGTATCGCGCCGGCAGCCGGGCGCCGCGCAAGGCCGACCGGCGAAGAGGCAGATCGATACGACGGTCCGGCGCTTCGGCGCCGCCTGACGATGCGGCGGCGAACAGATACGCACGCTGGAAATTCGACCGGAGCACCTCATGCCGCACCTTCATCGCCAGCAGTTCCGTCTCGACCTTGCGTTTATCGGCCAGCGCCTTTTGATATGCCCGGTCCCGCCGGGTAAGTTCCGACACGGCGGCAGAAACTTTAGCCTCGGCCTGTTTGAAATCCCCGAGCAACTTGCGAAACTGTTTATCCCTGGCCGTCAGATTCTTCCCGGCGAGGTCCAGTTTTTCCGAGGCCTGCTTCAGCAGGGATTCCTTCTGTTTCAGCAGGGCCGACGCTTCGTCCTGCCGGACGGTCAAATCCGCAAGTTGGGAATTGACTTTCTTCAGCGCTTTGTCTGACTCCAGCTTCAGCCGCGAGATGCGATTGGTCAAAGTCGCCAATTCGGAATTGTAATTTATTTTATCGGCAGCGAGTTGATCTCTCAGTCGGGCCGATTCTTCGCGGGCGTTTTGGAGGTCGGCTTTTGTTCGGGCGAGTTCCGCTTCAACAGGCTTATTGTCTTTCTGCGACGCAGCCGAGCCGGAGTATTGCGCCGAAGTAATCAGGCCGACGGCTACGGCCATCATCGCCGCTGCCGCCAGCGGCGGTCCCCAGCGAAGCATCGCCGCAAACCGCTGAGGCCGGGGAGACATTGCCGGCATTGGCGGGACATCCGCCTGACGGGACGCCTCATCGGCGCCCCAGCGGCGCAGCATACCCTCCAACCGATCGTTCGGATTGTAATTCTTGTCGTTCATGTTTCCGTTATCCGCAATTTCCCGGGTGCCATGCCTTCACGCACAGCGCAGCGTGTAGGCATGATCTGCGCCGCAACATGCTCATGCCCACCCGCTTCGCGTGAGGGCATGGCACCCTATCAGTCGATTATCCGGCTTGTCTTTCTCTCACTCCTGATTCTAATATCCTATATCCGCGCCGACCCGCATCTGCGCGGGAATTATTCGAGGAATCCTTTACCTTCGAGGCATCGTCGCAGCGCATCGACGGCTTCTTTGAGGCGGAGACGAACGGTTGCCTCGGGCAGGCTCACCTCGGCTGCGATTGTTCGGGTCGTCAGTGCATAGACGTAACGCAGGCGAACTATCCGGGCAAGTTCGCCCGGCAGGAACTCTACGCAGGCGCCGACGGCGTCGATTTCCTCGGTTGCCGCGACAGTTGCGCCGGGATTGTCCGGACTTGTTAAAAATTCCTCGGCCAGTTCCGGATCGAAGTTCTCCGGGTTTTTCCGCCGGGACCATTGCTTTCGTGCGACGTTCCGGGCGATTGTCGCCAGCCAGGTACCGAATCGACCCCGATTAGCATCAAAGGTGTGCAGCGATTTGAACGCGCGGATAAAGGTCTCCTGCGTCAGGTCCTCGGCGTCTGCCCGCGAAAACCCGCTTCGCAGCAGATAGGCCATAACCCGACCGGCGTGGTTCGAGTACAAGGCCTCGAAGCCGGTCTGTTCACCCGC
Source organism: Planctomycetales bacterium (assembly GCA_030673005.1). GTDB lineage: Bacteria > Planctomycetota > Phycisphaerae > SM23-33 > SM23-33 > DAOVFI01. Next base: position 168 of record DAOVFI010000070.1, on the reverse strand, counting down.
CAAAGACAGCCGAACAATTTGCAAGTCGTGATCGTCCATCAGTGCGTCATTCCGCTTTGCAGCAACACAGTCCCCAGGGAACTGTGCCACCCGTCATTGACAAATTGAAGAGAAGCGAAAATCCGTTCGAGTTAATTTTTTTTATGTTTAGCCCCGTATGGGGCGCTC
>DAOVFI010000722.1 GCA_030673005.1 Planctomycetales bacterium | reverse complement strand
GCGAAGTGGATGTTGTCCAGCCCGCGGCCGGGGACGGGAAGGTTGCGCGGGGCGGCAGCGCCCATCGTCAGGCAGACGGCGTCGAACCGGCTGCGAAGGTATTTAAGCGATATGTCCTCGCCGATGTTCACGTCTGTCTGGAACTCGACGCCCTCGGCCCGCAACTGCTCGAGGCGACGGTCGAGGATGTGCTTCTCCAGTTTGAAATCGGGAATGCCGTATCGCAGCAGTCCCCCGACGGACCTGTCTTTTTCGAAGACAACGACATCATGGCCGGCGCGGGCGAGTTGTTGAGCGGCGGTCAGGCCGGCGGGACCAGAACCGACTATAGCGACGCGCCGGCCGGTTCTTTCGCCGGCTGGCCGGGGCGTGATCCAGCCGGACTCGAAGCCGCGCTCGGCTATCTCCAGTTCGATCTGCCTTATCAGCACCGGCTCGCCGTCGATATTGAGCGTGCAGGCGGCTTCGCACAAGGCCGGGCATATACGGCCCGTTATCTCGGGAAAATTGTTGGTCGAGTGGAGGTTGTCGCACGCCTGACGCCACCGGCCGCGATATACAAAGTCGTTGAATTCCGGAATGCGGTTAAATAGCGGGCAGCCGATGCCACCTGTGGTGAGCGCAGTCGAACCACCTGTGGTGAGCCCCTCGACCTTGCTCGGGACAGGCGCAGTCGAACCACCTGTGGTGAGCGCAGTCGAACCATGGCAGAACGGTATTCCGCAGTCCATACATCGGGCGCTCTGGCGGTGCAGCACCTCTTCGGTAAGCGGAAGGGTAATCCGGCGGTAGTCTTCAACCCGCTCGACCACCGGTCGGCGGGCGACTTCCTCGCGCGGATACTCCATGAATCCCGTCGGCTTACCCATTTACAAAACCTCCCGTGGCACGGGCGCCTCGCCTGCCGGTAGGCAAGGTCTCGCCCGTGAGTAAAGAAAACATGGCCGAGACGGCCATGCCACGTGGCACGGGCGCCTCGCCCGTGAACCCGCAATATCCCATCGTTCTACCCATCAAAAACCTCTTCCGTTGCGGGGGTTGTGTCTGTGAGTCTCTGTTCGCGGTCTCTCAGCCGCTGCATCGCCTTTCGGTAGTCAATTGGGACGACCTTTACGAACGTTCCCACCACGTCGCGCCAC
>DAOVFI010000755.1 GCA_030673005.1 Planctomycetales bacterium | reverse complement strand
TGCACCGGCGGCGCGCGCGGAGGCAAAACAACGGCTATCTTCAAGGTCGCCGACCTGAAAAAGGCATTGCGCGTGCTCAAGCCGGTCCGCAGCGCCCGTAAAGACTCGCGGGCACCGGTCAAGGCCTCACCCCGCCGACGGCGGTAAGGGAAAATCGCATGATATTAGCGGCAATTAAAGATGGGTTCGTTATAGGTCCGTGGGAGGCCGACTTAATCGTCCGCCTGCTTGTGGCAGCGGCGCTCGGCGGGATTATCGGGCTGGAACGCAAGCAGCATGGCCGGGCGGCAGGCCTGCGAACACACCTGCTCGTGGCGCTTGGCGCAGCAATGGCGATGGTGGTCTCACTGCACTTCGAACACATCTTCGGTCGGTCGGGCGCCGACTCATCCATTCGGATAGACCCGGCAAGGGTCGCTTACGGCGTGATGGGTGGTATCGGCTTCCTGGGCGCCGGCGCTATCATACAGTACGGCGTGGGCATACGCGGACTGACCACAGCCGCAAGCCTCTGGTGCACCGCCGCCATAGGCCTGGGGGCCGGTTTCGGCATGTTCATTGTTTCATTTGTCGCCGTCGTTATCGTCCTGTTCGCCCTGATAGTGCTGAACTTCGTCGATCGCCGCATTCCCGTAAGGTTCACAAAAAGGATCACAATCAATGTGCCGGGTACGTCCGCCGAGGCAATCAATCGCTACGAGGAGCTGCTCCGGGCCAGATACGTGAAGGTGGTGAACATAAAATATACATGCGACTTCGAAAACGACTGCTCCACGATTACACTTCGCATTTCCGCCAGGGTAGTTCACCTGCAAGAGGCGCTTGAGCGCCTGCGAGCCGGCGCGACGGAAATCACCGGTATGAAGGTCGAGTGATCCGGCCCGTGCGCATTCCTTCTTCTTTCGCTGCGAAACCGCAAGCGACACTGATACGTCTATCCCTTCGGCATGACGAATGCGTACTGAATGATAAACAGTACGGCGAAGACATAGACGATAATCGGACACTCCTTTATCCGCCCTGTAACCAGTTTCCCGAAGGCGTAAG
>DAOVFI010000532.1 GCA_030673005.1 Planctomycetales bacterium | reverse complement strand
AGTTCGACTGGAACCGCGTCAGATATGCACGCCAGCGAATCGAGGAACTGACGCAAAACCGGAAATAAGAGCTTGGTCCGGATTTTTCATTAACCACAGAGGACACAGAGTTCACAGAGATTTTTAAGAACATATTTCATTGCAATTTGAATGGTTATCGCATACCGACCGGACAATCGTGCCCGGCTTTTCATAATCTGAAAAAACAGAGTGTTATTTTTATCGAAGCGTCGTAATCGTTTGTAACTTCTCTTGTGAATAATATCCCTGCCTGTCGGCAGACAGGTCTGTGAACTCTGTGTCCTCTGTGGTGAGAAATGCAGCCTATCCCGCAGGTCGGGATTCAATAGACTGGGTCAGGGTTATAATCGTATTTGCAGGTACGTCGTGGTTAACTATCACGTTCGGGCCGATGAAACTGCCCGGACCGATGATCCTTCCGGGCATGATCTTCACGCCGATCGTCAGCGTTACACCCCTGCCCACGAAGCAACTTACCGAGTCCAGTCCGGAACTTATCAACTCCCCGCAGGTGCGGACCTTTATGACGTCGGAGCGATAGGTTGCTTTTCCGTCAGGACCGAAGGTTGTCTCGGTCAGGCCTCGCCTTTCGGAGGTGCTGCAACAGGCCGTCGCCCCGGTTCCCTCGTCCCAGACGCCCGAGACGTGGCAGGGATGCCCGAAGGCGACCCGCCCCAGACCGACTATGCCTCCACATTGCACCATCCCCGATATCCTTGAGCGAGACGGGATCGTTGTAGATGCGACGGTGCAGTGCGGGCCGATCTGGCAGTCCGGGCCGAAGATGCAGCGGGTGATGTAGGAGTTGGGATGAACGTGCGTACCGCTGCCGATCCAACTGTCCTTGATGTAAGAGCCTTCCTTGATGATTACGTCGTCTTCGATGACGTGATGACCTTCGATCTTCACGCCGTCGGCGATATTCGCCGTCGGTGAAATGCGTGAGTCCGTCTTCTCGAAAAGATAGTCCTTTATAATCCTGTCGCCCTCGTAAATCTCCCAGAGATAATCCACGTGAACCAACTTGCTGTCGCTGTCGGTTACTCTGACGTCCGCCTTGCCGGCGAGGTATTCGAAGAAGGTCTCCCAGTCGTCCTGTTGTCCTGATCCGGCGAAATCGGCCATGTGGTTGAGGACATCTGCGCCGCTGGCGGCCAGGCCGGACAGGATGTTCCTCTCGGTGCGCTGTCTTTCTATCTGGACCTGTTTCAGTTTCGTCAGCCGGCCGCCGGTGTCGCACTCGGCCCGGTAGTGATACAGCGGCAGGTCGCAGACGCCAGTAGCGGCTGCACACGTGCAGCCGGTCCGATCCAGCAGGTCGGCGGCGGCTGTTACCATCTCCGGCGGGACGAAACAGTCGGCGCAGAGGATGATGAACTGACCGGTGAGTCTCTCGCGTATCTGAAGGGCGGCATGGATCGGGCCTTCGGGTCGGGACTGACAGATGTAGGTAATTTCCACGCCCTCGGGCTTGGAGCCGACGGCCTCCTTGAGCGCATCAGCATCATCGCCGACGACGATGAATATTTCCTCTATCCCGGCGGCGGCCAGCGACTCTACAGCCAGGCGGACCATTGGTCGATTCGCCAGCGGCAGGGCGCACTTGGGGCGGGTGAGGCTGAACGGCGCAAGCCTCTCACCGACTCCGGCGGCGAGCACCACCGCCTGACGGATTGTTGCAGGTTTTTTCATTACCTTTCCTTTCGTTTCGTCGCGGATGTTCGTACGCCAGTATCTTTTTCTCAGGCGTCGCGCCAAGGGCGGGAACAATTTTTTTATGGGTGCCGTGGTCGCGGTGTTTGCGACCACGTTGACGTCAAGGTATTTCGTCG
>DAOVFI010000190.1 GCA_030673005.1 Planctomycetales bacterium | reverse complement strand
CCGACCCGATTGCCCTGCGGCAGGCCCGACTGGGGCGACAGGCCCATACTCGTCGCGATGGATTTGCCGTCGCGGATCGCGCAGATGCTGGATGAGCCGCCGAGGTGGCAGGAGATTATCCGCCGTGCGTTTTCCGCGCCCATCAGTTCGGCAGTGCGCTCGGCGATGTAGCGGTGCGACGCGCCGTGGAAGCCGTAGCGCTTCACGCCATATTCCTCGGCCCATTTAGTCGGCACGGCGTAATACCGCCGTCGGGCAGGATTTGTCCGGTGGAAGCCCGGCTCGAAGGCCGCTACCAGCGGCGTGTCGGGCAGGGCGTCGGCGAACATCCGCATCGCGGCGATGTACGGCGGATTATGGGCCGGTGCTATGGGGCGGAAGTATTCCATCCGTTCGAGCAATTCATCATCAACCAGCGCCACCGGCTCGAAATCGCCGGCCATAACCGCCTTGAACGCCACTGCGTCAAGTTTGCCCGCCTCGCCCAGAACGCCAGCGTCTGTGAGCCGGTCGAGAACGAGCCTTATCGCTTCGCCATGGGTGGCGCGGTCAAGCCGAACGCAGTAAGGCTTGGCCGTGGGGCCATCGGCGGCGTAAAGACGGAACTCGACTGTTCCGCCGCCTGCGCCGATGCGATCGACGCTCCCGGCGGCGAGTTCACGTTCGACGCCTGCGCCTATCTCGAACAGGCGGAACTTGAAACTCGTCGAACCGATATTGCTGATGAGAATTTTCATATTTTAGTAGCCAGTAACCGGTAGCTAGTAGCCGGTTAGCCGGGTGGCACGGTCAAGCCGAACGCCTGCCTGCCGGCAGGCAGTGAGGCTTGGCCGTGGGACCATCGGCGGCGTTAACCACGGCCAAGTCTTCGACTTGACCGTGCCACCGACCGTTTAAAATTAAACGAATACGCCTTTTAGTGATTCATGCGGCGCGGGTATTACGTGCGATGCGACCAGTTCGCCGACCTTACCCGCCGCTGCGGCGCCTGCCTCGACTGCCGCCTTGACCGAGCCGACGTCGCCGGTGACCAGCGTCGTCGCATACCCGCCGCCGATCTCGATCTGCTTAATAAGGTCAACATTGGCGGCCTTGCACATGGCGTCGGAGGCCTCGACCAGACCGGTAAATCCCTTTGTCTCTATCATGCCTAATGCTTCCATAACTGTTCTCCTTGCAAGGCTTGTCAGTTTGATCCCTTACGGCGTCTCGGGGCCGGTTTTTTCGGGATCGCCTGCGAAAGTTCTTCGTGCGGACGGGGGATAACGTGGACGCTGACGACCTCGCCGATCTTCGCAGCCGCCGCCGACCCGGCATTAACAGCCGCCTTGACCGCCGCCACGTCGCCGCTGACAAACGCCGTTACCAACCCGCTTCCGACCCTGTCCCAGCCGATCATCTCGACGCTGGCGGCCTTGACCATCGCGTCCGAGGCCTCGATAAGGGGCACCAGACCCCTCGTCTCGACCATACCCAATGCTTGCAGTGCCATAACTATTTCTCCTAAAGGATGTTATCCTGATTTACGGTACCAACTCCACGCTCGTTGCGTTTATCAGATTACACGCGTTGCCTTCATCAGTATCCAAGTGGACCTCCAGGAGGAATTTCGGGTCCACCCGGCAGAGCACGCGATCGAATGAAGTTGTGCAGTCGCTCACTACGCGAAGACCGACGTACTGGCGGTCCTTGAAGCCGTAGGCCGCGGCATCGACCGGCGACATGTGCACGTGCCGTTCGGCGCGGATAACGCCTTCGTCTAATTCGACAATCCCCGCCGGGCCGAGGATAATGCATCCCGGTGTGCCTTCGATGTTGCCGGAGCGCACCGGCGCGTCGATGCCAAGGGCGATAGCGTCGGTGGCGCTGACCTCGACCTGCGTATGCTTTCGCACAGGCCCGAGAATCCGGACGTCCTCGATTGCACGCCGGCGCGGGCCGATGATAGTTACCCGCTGCTCTGCGGCGAATACGCCCGGCTGGTACAGCCAGCGATATACCGTCAACTTCGCACCCGGTCCGAAGAGCCTTTCGAGATGCTCGGTTGTAACGTGAATGTGCCGGGCCGAGATGTTGACTACCAGATTCGGCGTGTAAGCAGTCGAGAACTCCCGCTCGCCGGCGACGAATCGCTCGGCGAACTGCCGCTGTACTACCTGGCGGACAACCCGCTCCAACTGCTCCGGCGGCATTGGAATTGTCAACACGCTCATTAAAAAGCCTCATTCCGAAATCTATACGTGGTACGGGCGTCTCGCCCGTGGTCGTCTATCATGGCCGAGACGGCCATGCCACGTGACACGGGCGTCTCGCCCGTGGTCGTACAGGGTGTCATGTTTTCGCCCGGAGCATAGCGGAGGGCGTAAACACCTGCCTGGCGGCAGACAGGTGCCTACACGCTGCGCGTGAAGGCATGGCACCCAGCGCGCGAATTCAATCAACAATCCACAATCTGTAATCCGCAATCAAACATCATTCCGCTACGATTACCTTTGGTCCTGAATCCTTCAATCGTTCCAGCGTCTCGGCGTTCACGCCGGAATCGGTAACGATTACATCAACTTCGCCGAGATCGCACAACTTCACGACCGAACGCATTCCGAATTTCGTGTGATCGACAGCCAGGATTTTCTCTTCGGCTATGCCCATCATCTTCCGCTCAACATCTACCATCATCTGATTTGCGTTAAAGGCGGCCCCGTCGGTTACGCCGGCGCAACTGAAGATCATCTGCGTGGCGTGAAGACCTTCAAGTTGACTCTCGGCCATCGCGCCCAGTGCGACGCCCGTGCGGGGATAGACGTATCCGCCGATGAGTGTAACTTCCGTAGCAAGGTCGGAAGAAAGCAGCGAGCCGATGGGCACAGAGTTGGTAATGACGTTCAAGTGCCGGCCTCGGACAGCGTTTGCGACCTGATAGCAGGTCGTTCCGCCGTTGATGATGACGGTCTGACCGTCCGGAATAAGTTTGGCCACTGCCCGGGCTATCGCTTTCTTCTCTGCCGCGGCGGTCGTTTGGCGGTCGATAAAAGCCAGGCTGTGGGTGGGCGAACTCTTCACATAAACAACCCCGCCGTGGGTCCGCGTAACAATTCCCTGCTGTTCAAGCACCTCCAGATCACGCCGTACTGTGCTTTCACTGACCCGAAACGCCCGACCCAGTTCGACAAGCGTCATAAATCCTTTATGCGAAAGAAGATCAATCTCTTTCGCGCGTCTTGTTTCAATGTTACTATGCGCCGCCATGACAGGAACCATTCATATAATGATAGGTATCATTCATATTAGACCATATAAACGACAATCAGACAAGGTTAATTTTGAGATATTTTGTCAATATTGAAAGCGTTCCTTGATGATAATTATGTTTATGTCATAAAGATTGCGAAACGGTGAACCACACACCACACGTCTTGACATTTCGCGCCTTCTAAATATATTCATTGAATAATTCCGGATTCGGACGCGCGATGACAACCTTGCTTACCAGGAGTCCGCGTTGTCGTGCTTGCTCCGCTGCGGCGCGGACGCCGGCTTCGACGTCGGCGACTTGTCCGGTCATCAGACAGAATCCTTTGCCTCCAAGCGCCATCGCCACGTTAATCCGGAAGAGTGTAATACGCGCCGCCTTGGCGGCTGCGTCTGCCGCGGCGATGATGCTGACGCCGCTGAACGTCTCTACTATTCCAAGAGCGTCGATCTGTTCATCGGTCAATACCACCGACTGACCCAGCGCAGGGAAGACGGACTTGTCAACAGCGGGGATCATCAACTTGTCGATAAGCGCATCCTCGGCGATGCGTTCGCCTGCAGAGACAGCCGATTCCACGTCGCTGACCGGTCCGGTTACGACGATAAGGTATTTACCCGAGCATATCGTTCGGGCAACGAGCAGTTCCACGTCGGCGGCCTTGAGCATCTCGTCCTGCACCTTGTAGCCGATGCCGATGCTGGACAGTTCCAGCGCTCCGATTGATCTACCGGTGGCCATGGGTTTATTCCTTTTCAATCCGGACTATGCCGTTTTCAATTTCAGTAACCCGCCCGTCGATGGACGCATGGACGGGCGCGCCGAGTGATGGTTTTCCGTTGCTTGTCGGAACCTGTCCGATTATATCGCCGGCGCGAATAACCTGGCCGACCTGAACGACAGGTTCGCAGGCAGCGCCGACGTGCTGGTCGAGTTTTATGCCGACCTTACGAGTCGAAAGGGGCGTTTCGTTAAGTGGACCGACGTTGTTAAATCGCGTTAAGGCGAGCCTGCTCATCAAGCGCCCCATTGGGGCCTTACGATCCGACATGTGCAGAACGGGCCGACGGGAATTGAACGGCGGGTCTTGCCATTTCTCGCCTTTCTCGGCCAATTCCCGCTTTTTACGGGCATAAACCGCCTTCGGGTCCAGTCCTTCAGGGCAGGCGTACATGCTGCACAGGTTGCACTCGCAGCAGAAAGAGGCTCCAAGGACGGCAGCCTGATCAAGGAGATTGAAGCCCATACTCCTCATCGCAAGGTGCGGCTCGGTTGGATGTCCAAGGAGATAGCGCGGGCATAATTCGGTGCAGAAACTGCACTGGTCGCAGGCGCTTCGGGCGATTCGGGAAATCTGTTTCCAGTCGCGCCTGGCACGTTGGACGACAACGTGGTCGCCCGGTAGAACGATTACTCCGGCGGTGGTCTTATCGACCGGCGTAGTCAGGTCGTCTTCCAGTTGTCCCATCATCACGCCGCCGACGATGTAGTTGGCGTCTTCGACGGTCGGTCCCCCGGCCGCCGATATGCACTCGGCGAGTGATATGCCGATTGGAACGCGGAGCGTTACCGGATTGGCGACGGCGCCGCCGACTGTCAGAAATTTTTCGATAACCGGGCCGTCGGCCGAGGATGCAACATTAAAGGCCGTCTCCACGTTCATCACAACCGCGCCGACGTCCGGCGGGATCCCGCCGGGTGGCACAACCCGACCAAGGACGTCATAGACAAGAATCAGCTCATCGCCGGCGGGGTAGGAATCAGACAAAGGGGCGATTTTCATGTTCGACGGCAATATGCCTTGAAGGGATGCGATTACATCAGAGTATTTCTTTTTTATTGCGATTATTCCGTCGGCGGCGCCGGTCAGTTCCATTGCGCAGGCCAGGCCCGACAGAACTGCCTCTGGACGGGAGCGGAGGATTTCCTTATCCTTATGCAGCAGCGGTTCGCATTCTGCCGCATTGATAATGACAGTATCGGCCCGGGCGGCGAGTTTGACGTGCGTCGGGAAACCCGCACCGCCCGCGCCTACTACGCCGGCA
>DAOVFI010000049.1 GCA_030673005.1 Planctomycetales bacterium | reverse complement strand
CCTGTCGTGCTGGTGTTGACCGGCGGAAGCGCAATCGCGATCCCCTGGTCCGATGAGAACGTCCCGGCAATCCTGATGACATGGTACGGCGGCGAGGAGGCCGGCACTGCCCTGGCCGAGGTAATCTTCGGCGACTATAACCCGGCAGGGCGACTGCCGGTAACCTTCTACCGGTCCCTGGACCAACTCCCGCCTTTCGAAGATTACAATATGAAAGGGCGGACCTACCGCTACTTCGAAGGTGAACCACTCTATCCGTTCGGCTTCGGCCTGTCCTATACGACATTCAAATACGACAACCTGAAATTATCAGCGGAAACAATCCAACCGGGCAAAAGCATCACCGTCAGCGCCGACGTTACCAACACCGGCGGCTGCGACGGCGACGAAGTCGCACAGTTGTACATATCCGACGCCGAAGCGTCCTTCCCGCATCCGATACGCCAGTTGGCGGGTTTTGCGCGGATACACCTTGCCGCAGGCGAAACGCAGACAGTTTCATTCACCCTCCAGCCGCGGCAGATGTGCATCTTCGACGACGACGGGCGACGGCTTATCGAACCGGGCGAGTTCGAAATCTCCATCGGCGGCGGCCAACCAATTCCCGCCATCGGCGAAGGCGCCTTCATCGTCGGGGGATTCCAAATCGCCGGTGAAGTCGTAGTCGTAGGCCGGGACGGAGCAAAGCGGAGTCCCGGCAAAAAGTAGGTCGGGACGAAGCGCAGCGTAGTCCCGGCAATTTGAAGAAGGGATGTTTCCCTCAGATGCCGGGACTCCGCTGCGCTCCGTCCCGGCCTACGGTTCCGTCCCGGCCTACTCGAACAGCGATTTTTCTTCGTCGTCGTGTTTTTCGCCGGCGGGCAGGCCTGCCTGCCGGTCAGGCAGGTCGCTGCTGCGCTTATAGACTCTCGTTTCGAGTTGTTTGAGGTACGCAGTGAACGAGGCCTTGGGGTCCGGGTCGTTGGCGATGGCGTTGACTGTCATGTACATTTTTGCATCAAGGTTGTCGAGGTAGTGGATGAAGAATGCCTCGGGTATCGCCGGCAGTTTCGGCGAGCCGAACTGGTACTCGCCGTGATGGGCGAGGATGATGTGCTGGAGGAGATTCAACGTCCTTGCCGGGAACGGTTCGCCGAGTTCGTCGGCAAGAGCGGCGGCCTTTTCGCCGATCCAGATGGCGGCGATGGTGATGTGGCCGATGAGTTGTCCGCGATCGGTGTAGCGGATGGCCGTGCCGCTGCTGAGTTCGGCGGACTTGCCCGCATCGTGCAGGAAAACACCGGCCAGGACAAGGTCGGCGTTAATCGCCGGATACAGCGGCAGGACGGCCTGGGCGGCGCGGGCGACGTTCAAGGTGTGTTCCAGCAGTCCGCCGATGTACGGATGGTGCATCGTCATCGCAGCCGGCGCACGCTTGAAGGCAGCGACGAATTCGCGGTCCTCCACGAATTTTTTAATCAGCAGGCGGACGAATTTGTCCTTTATCGAACGCAGTATTTCCAGCAGTTCCGCCCACATTTCCTCGGTGTCGCGGTCGGTCGTCCGCAGGAAGTCGCCCATGTCCACTTTCTCTGCCGGGACAGGTCGGCAGGCGTCGATGACGAACTGGAGGCTACCGCGATACTCCTCCGTCCTGCCCTTGACGTGCAGAAAGCCGTCGGTCGGTATCCCGCCAAAGACGGCCTCGGACGCCTGCCACATCCGCGCCGACAGCGTCCCGGTCCTGTCGCACAGCGTACAGACGATGTAAAGGTCGCCCGATTTCGTCGTCCGCAGGTCCTTTTCCCGCACCAGAAAAACCTGGTCGAACGTCTCGCCCGGCATCAGTTGGTTCACAAATCTGCGTTTCTCATTCATGGTGGTAATTGTACCAGAGCAGTCAGGCATTGAAAATGCCGCATCCGCCCGGTATAAACATTCCGGTAGGCTGAAGATAGCAGGATTACTGGGATTACAGGATTATGAGGATTTTTTCTTTGTTTTTCCATGTAATCTCAAAATCCCTATAATCCCGCTCTCTATTGCCTCCGTGGCATTAAGGCGGGTCTGTGTGTATGAGGTCAATTAAATGAGATACAGTAAATTACTGATACCGACGATCAAAGAAGTTCCCGCCGATGCGGAGATCCCCTCGCATCGGCTGATGATCCGGGCGGGATTCATCCGCAAAGTCGCTTCCGGCACGTACACTTATCTGCCGCTGGGGTTGCGAATGCTGCGAAAGGCCGAGCAGATCGTCCGCGAGGAGATGAACGCCGCCGGCGCTCAGGAGATCGCCATGCCGATCCTCCAGCCGATGGAATTATGGCAAAAGACCGGGCGCGACACGGATTACGGCGAGACGATGTGCCGCTTCACCGACCGCCACGGGCGGGAAAATGTCCTTGCCCCAACGGCCGAAGAGATCGTTACCACGCTGGTCGCCGGCGACGTCCGCTCGTACAAGCAGCTGCCGCTGAATCTCTATCAGATACAGATGAAGTTCCGCGACGAGTTCCGCCCGCGTTTTGGCGTCCTCCGCAGCCGGGAGTTTTTGATGAAGGACGCGTACTCCTTCGATACCGACCTGGACGGGCTGGAGGCGACCTATCAAAAGATGTTTGACGCTTACTGCCGGATTTTCGAACGCTGCGGGTTGAAGTATGTCATCGTCGAGGCAGAGAGCGGACCCATAGGCGGCTCGGCGAGCCACGAATTCATGGCCCCCTGCCCTACCGGCGAAGACATCATCGTCCATACCGAAGACTACTCCTACGCCGCGAATATCGAAAAAGCCGAAGTGGATGGTGGAACAGGTTTTCAACCTGTGGCAGAAGTGGATGGTGGAACAGGTTTTCAACCTGTGGCCGGACGCAAGCCCAAAGACAGCACAGGTTACAAACCTGTGCCACCAATGGAAGAAGTCCACACGCCCGGCGCAGGGACCATCGATGAAGTATGCGAGTTCCTGAAAACAAAACCGTCCGAGATGATTAAGACTCTTATCTGCACCGACGGCGAACAGACGATAGTCGCTGTGATTCGCGGCGACCACGAACTGAACGAAGCCAAACTCAAAGCCGCCGCCGGCGCCGACCACGTCGAACTAGCCGATGATGAAACGGTCGCCAAAACATCCGGCGCGGCTACCGGTTTCGCCGGACCGATGGGAATGTCCGATAAGGCCGGCAAACTTATCATCGACTATTCGATTGCAGCCTTACCGGTCGGCGTGGCCGGGGCGAATAAGACCGATTATCACACGCGCAACGTCGTACCGGGGCGGGATTTCCCGCTGGAAGGCGATAACGTAATCGTCTCTGACATTCGCAACGCCGTCGAGGGTGATACGCACGGCGGCAAACCGCTAAAATTTTCTCGCGGTATCGAGATCGGGCACGTTTTCAAACTGGGCACTAAATACAGCGAAAAACTCGGCGCTACCTTCCTGGACGAAAACGGCTCTGAAAAACCGTCTGTCATGGGCTGTTACGGCATCGGAATCAATCGTATCATCGCCGCCGCCATCGAGGTCGGCAACGACGAGAACGGCTGCATTCTGCCGGTCTCCATCGCACCGTTCGAGGTCGAGGTGATGATCCTCAACAACGACAACGACGAAGTGGTGGCCGAGGCGGAACGTATTTATAAAGAACTTTCCGCCGCCGGCGCAGACGTACTGCTGGACGACCGCGACGCACGCGCAGGTGTGAAATTCAAAGACGCCGACCTGCTCGGCATACCGCTTCGCATCGCCGTCGGCCGGCGCGGACTCCAGGACCGAACCGTAGAAATCAAACGGCGAACGGACAGTGAACCGACAAAGATCGCCGCAGAAAGCGCCGTCACCGAAATACAAAAGATATTGAATGAGTTAAAATCCGCAATCCGCAATCCGCAATCCGCAATTTAGGTTTTCGCCGTGGCACGACCGCGAAAAAAATATATCGACTACCTCCAGTATCTCGCCCTTCGGCTTTTCGCGGCCTTCGTGCACATGTTCGACGTGCGGACGAATTACCGTACGGCCCGGTGGATAGGTGAGATTCTCTGGCGGATCGATCGCCGGCACCGGCGCATCGCGTGTGAGCACCTTCGGCTGAGTTTTCCCGACTGGCCCGAAGACCGCATCCTGCGCGTCGCGCGCAAGAGCATCTATAACATGGCATACCTTGCCATAGAGGTGCTCTTCACGCCGCGACTGATTACTCCCAATCGCTGGCGCCGACACATCCGCCCGAAAGACATCGGCGAAACCCTCCGCCTGCTGGTCAGGCAGGAGACGGGAATGATCCTGCTGACCGGTCATTTCGGCAACTGGGAGGTTATCGGGTACATGATGGCCACACTGGGCTTCCCGACCGTCTCGGTCGCCCGCCCGCTGGACAATCCGTACATTAACGAATTCCTGATGGGCGTGCGCGAGCGGACCGGCCAGAGCATCCTTCACAAGAAGGGCGCGATGGCCAGTACGTCCGAGATATTACAGCGGCGCGGCGCCCTGGCGTTCATCGCCGACCAGGACGCCGGACGGAGAGGCCTGTTCGTCGATTTCTTCGGCCGGCCCGCCAGCACATATCGCTCCATCGCGCTGCTGGCAAGACAACATAACGTTCCGATCGCCGTCGGCTACGGCAAGCGGCTCAGCAACAAATTTGAATTCGAGGCCGGAATCAAGCGGATCAGCCAACCGTCCGAATGGGCCGACCAGGAAGATGAAATAACCTGGATTACACAGGAATTCACGCGCGAACTGGAAGAAATCGTCCGCGAAGCCCCCGAACAATACCTCTGGGTCCACCGACGGTGGAAACACCGCCCCGACGGCTCGAAAGCCCCCGGCGACGGAGTGGCTTAAAAAATTGCCAATTTCCAATTGCCGATTGCCAATTGATAAAAAGAGTGCTCGAGTGTTTTTTTCAATCGGCAATTGAAAATTGGCAATTGAGAAGCGGTTCTAAAATCTTTTCACGAAAGATATCCCGACGGCGTCTCTTGCCGGGTCGGCCCAGGGGATGACCTCGAAGCCCAGAATCTTCGGCTGGTGGTTCTGCATTACGGCATGCCCGATGGCAATACCGATAATCGCGCCGCTGATAACGTCGGAAAAATCGTGGTTGCGTGCGTCGATCCGCTCGTAGCCGACGAAACTGGCGAATGCGAACAGCGGCACGCCGACCAACGGCCCGTATGCCTCGTGCATTACGGTCGCCAGGCAGAAGGTCGAGGAGGTATGCCCGCTGGACCAGCCGAACGGGTCGTCGTTGGGGCTGCCGGTGCGGACTATACCTTTCAACGCCAGCGTCGTCAGCCCGTTAATCGACAGCGCGTTTATCAAGGCCTTCGACGTCTCGTAGGTTTTCGTATCCCCCGCCGCCAGTGAGGTGAAGTACATCGCGCCCGCCACGCCGAAGTGCAGCCCCGGATTACCGCCGATATCACCGGCCATGTCGCCGAACTTGCTCAGTTGCGGGCGATGCCTGGTAAAGTGAGACTCGACCTTGTCGTCTGCGCCGGATGCATTAATGGCGATCCCTGCCGCCCCGGCGGCGCCCATCGCCACCAGCGTCCACGGATCGGTGAACGTCGCCTTCGTGTCGTCCCAGATGCAGGCGGGCAATTCCTTCGCGTCGCGCCCGAAACTCCGCCAGAAATCGCCCGGATACGCCGGCCCGCGGCGCTTGGACCAGTGGACGGGCTTGCCCTTCTCACCGCCGGGCTTATCGACAGGCGCTGTCGTAGTGGAATGTTCATCAGCGCCAATGGGGTAGTTCGTGTCGATCAGAGGCATCGACGGTTCCGATTGCGCCGGCGCAACTGCGACAACCTTATGCGACGCAACGTAACGCCGGATGAGAGTATCATCGACACTACTGCAACCGGTAAAGGAAACAGCAATAACAATCAACACCACATAAGACCATGTAAAGCAATATCGCATTAACACTCTCCCTGTTCCGTCGTACCTGACTCGCCCAAAGGATAACTCGACATTTCGCTGCGCTCAAGGTCAGGTTTTTAAAAAAATGAATGCGGAGCGTAACGGGGGTGTGCGTGAGTTGACCCGACCTTTCGCTGCGCTCAAGGTCGGGCTTTTTTAAAAAAACCTAGTGATGAGCGACTCATGCTACGTAGCGAAGTACTTCGCAGAGTAGCAAGCGAATCCCTGGGAAATGCGACGCGAACCCCAAGGTATCCGAAGCGAATCCCCGGGAATGCGACGCAGACGCCGGGGAATCGATCTTCAATAACGCTTCACTTCCCTTCCAGCGACTGCTTCACTTCGCGCGAGAGTCTCACCGCGCACCAGCGTTTTCCGCACATTGCGCAGTAGTCCTCATCGGTGGACATGTTTCTGCGGTGTATTTCTTTGGCGGTTTCACCGTCGAAGGCGAGTTGGAATTGTTTCGCCCAGTCGAGTTCCGCCCGCGCGTCGGAGATGGCGTCGTCGCAGTCGCGTGCGCCGGGCAGTTTTTTCGCCACGTCGGCGGCGTGAGCGGCGATTTTATAAGCGATGCAGCCGGCCTTGACGTCCTCGGGCGCCGGAAGCGTAAGATGCTCCGCCGGCGTAACATAACACAGAAAGGACGCACCGTAATAAGCCGCCATTGTCGCTCCTATCGCCGAGGTGATGTGATCGTAACCGGGGAAGACGTCCGTAACGATCGGACCGAGGACGTAAAACGGCGCGCCGCCGCAGAGTTCCTCCTGTCGCTTCATATTCATCTCGATCTCATCGAGCGGGATATGCCCCGGTCCTTCGACCATGCACTGCACGCCGGCTTCGCGCGCCCGCTGTACGAGTTCGCCCAGCGTCCGCAGTTCGGCGAATTGCGCCTCGTCGGAAGCATCGGCCAGGCACCCCGGTCGAAGTCCGTCGCCGAGCGAATACGTTACGTCGTACTCGCGACAGATGGCCGATATCTCGTCGAACATCTCGTAAAGCGGGTTCTGCCGCCCGTGATGTATCATCCATTTGGCAAGCAAACTACCGCCGCGAGAGACGATCCCCATCTTCCTAGGACGGACGAAGTCCAGGTGTTCGCGGAGGATTCCGGCGTGGATCGTGAAGAAGTCCACGCCCTGTGCCGCCTGGGCGGTAATTGTCGCCAGCATCTGCTCGCAGGTCAGGTCCTCGATGTCCCTGCCTGCGATCATCGAATATATCGGAACCGTACCCAGCGGTACGGCGGAATTCGAAATCAGGTGCGTGCGGATCTCGTCCAGGTCGCCGCCGGTGGACAGGTCCATAACGGCATCCGCCCCGTATCGGACGGCCCACTGCATCTTCGTCAGTTCCAACTCCTTGCAGGAACTTACAGGCGATGCCCCGATATTGGCGTTTATCTTGGTTGTAACGGACCTGCCGATACCGATCGTATCGAGCCGGACGCCCGTTTCGGCGCTGCCTGCGAGGTGCAGGCGATTGGCCGGGATAACCAGCCTTCCGGCGGCGACCTCGGCGCGGATAAATTCCGCATCGAGCCGCTCGCGCTCGGCGACTCGCTCGATCTCCGGCGTGATGTTACCGACGAGAGCCTGTTGATATTGTGTCGGCATTATCGTTCCTACCATGTCGGACCGTTCAGATTAACCTCGCCTGCCGGCCAATCGTCCAGAGACATCCGCCCCGAACAGATCATAGCGCCGCCGCCGGGTTTCCTCCGCGCCGGCGTGCCGTCGGGATGTTCGTGAACCAGTTCGTTGTCGATATCCACGCAGCCGAGAGCGGCGTAAAAACCGCGATGTTCCGGGTTGCAGAACAGCAGGCCGAAGTCGAATCTATCCTCCGTCTGGAGGTATTCGCGAACGGCCTGCATGACGGCCTTGCCCGCTCCGGCGCCTCGGACGTCCGGATGGGAGCAGACGTTGGCAATCCCGCCTATGTCCAGTTCTTTCTCACCGATGCTGACGCGGCGCGGCACCAGGCGGACACCGGCAATCAGCCGGCCGTCCCGGCGGATTGTGAACCACGGTTCGTCGTCGCTGAGCGGCGTGTTGTGCCATCGCTGGTGGACGAAACTTTCTGTTTTGGGAAACGCCGCCTGTTGGAGTTCCATGATTTCCCTCTCCTGCTGCGGCGTAAGGTCCCGTTCTGCTGTAATCGTTACATCCATTAAAAAAACCTCGTACTAACTGCGCAAAGAATCGGCCGCACGTCGGCGGCCGGAATGAAAACAAGCAACTCTATAATTCCGTCCGCTTCCCTACGCAGTTCACACTCGCTTATCGCTGCGAGTATTCACTGGTCAGGTTCAGAGGGTCATTCTCAGTCCGTCCGGACGCCCCTAGCGAACCTTTCTTACACTACCACCTCAAGCCTGGACCGGCAAGCTTTTTAAAAATCTTGACTGTTCAGAAGTGGAAACATCTTAATTGCCAATTTTCAATTGCCAATTGAAGAGAGAGGCAATCCTGACATTTTCCAATCGGCAATCGGCAATTCAGACGGGTGGTTTTTCGGTGGTCTGTCGTTTTTTATGAATTTCCGCCGTTACTGTGGCGTATTGTATTGCGAAGCCGGCTACCGCCGGGACGCCGATCAGGATGTTCAGCAGCAGATAATTATCGAGCAGTGACGGTTTGAAGGATGAATTGATACTTCCGCTTGCCAGCAGCAGCGAGCATACCCCCCCCACTGCCATGATCGCGCCCTGGAGCGAGGTAAATATCATCACCGAGGCGCGGAAGAATACGAAGGTGATCATACCGACTATGATAAGTCCGATGATCCCGCCTACCCAGGCCTGCTGACCGAGGGCTTCGTTTCCGACGGCAGTGGTAATCATATACCATCCTGAATACCCGATAAGCCCGCCGGCAAGCGCCCCCATAATTCCGACGACGTATTTCTTCGTCGGCCAGGCAATAGCGGCCAACAGGACCATACCCGCCAGTCCCAGCAGCATCGGCATGTTCTGCGATTGGCTGAGCGAGCCGATATATATTCCCAACAGCGCTCCGATCATGGCGCCGTTGATGACAACCATCGCCTTGAAATACTTGTGCCCGTAAAACAGAAACCAGATTCCAAGTACGACAAATATGGCGGCATGGAGTGTGTTCAGCGACTCCAGGCATCCTATGAAATCCGCCCGAGTGGGCAGTTGAAAGTGAAGCAGGTCTGTAAAAAGGTCCAGCGGCTCTTTGCCTGCCTGCTCGACGGGAGTTGTCTGCCCCAGTATCATCCGTGCGTTATCCCGTAATCCGTAGCCAGTAGCCGGTATTCAGTAGCCAGTAGCCGGTATTCAGTAGCCGGTAGCCGGTAGCCAGTAAAAGAAGGCAAACCAAACTGACTACTGACTACCGTTTATCCAAGGCGCCGTCGAACCTCGTCCAGTTCGCTGCGGGCGAGTTTAGCCTTGTTTTCGTCCGACAGGCCCGTAACTGCCTGGGCAAGATATTCCTCGGCCCGTTTGTCCTGATTTAAATATCGGCTATAAATCAGTCCGAGCATCAGTCGGATATCGCCCATATATTCGTAGTTTCCGTAATGAGCGGCGAATCGTTCGTATGCGTCGGCGGCCTGGCGGTAACGCTGGGACGACATCAGGTAGTTGGCAACGTCCAGTTGCTGGTTCTGTGCAAGCAGGGCGTCGTCGGAGATTTGAGTCAGCCGGACGTATCCGTCGGCGGCTGTGGCGAAATCGCCGCGCGCGTGGTCGGCGGTGATCTGTTTCCTCAACTGCAATTCCTCCGCCGCCGGCCCTTCGGACGGCTCGGTCTCGACGGTCTTGACCTTGACCCACTTTCGACCACGGCGCTGCGGCGGGCGGGTTTGAGACCGCCCCGGATTGAACGGATCGTATCCGTCGGCGACGGCCTGGCGGTAACCGGCCTTGCGACGCCAGTTACGGATCAGGCTCAGCAGGTCGTATTCGTCTCTCGGCAGCATTTTCACCGCCAGTAGTACGGCTGCGACGGCGATGCCGAAAACATACCCGCTGGAGTGCGCCACGTACGCCACGCCGCCGCCGTAATTGAAGGCCGAGGCATACATGTTCCAGATGAACTGGAGAAGAAGGAATAACAGGCTGGAAACCTCCAGCGGCACAATGACGTAAAACAAAATCATCAGCACCGTTACTCGCACGCGTGGAAACAGCACCAGGAACGCGCCCGTTACCGCCGAAATCGCACCGGACGCGCCAAGCACCGGCGCAGTGCCCGAAAGCAGCACGTAACCGACCCCCGCGATAACGCCGCCGGCCAGGTAAAACGCCAGATAACCCACGTGCCCGAAACTGTCGTTGACGGCGTTTCCGAAAACCCACAGGAAGATCATGTTCCCGATCAGGTGCGCCCAGCCGCCGTGCATGAATACGCAGGTGAAGAACTGGTGAAGTTCGGGGCGGTCCGGATGCAGCAGGTACATCCGAAGTACGGGCAGGTCGCTCCGCATCTTCTGGACATATACGAACACGAAGACGTTCACGGCTATCAGGATGTAATTGACCAGGGGCGTGTGATTGAGCCGTCTGTCGGTTCCGATTGGGATCATTCTGTCGGGTCTCGCTTAAAACAGATTACAAAAAAGATTGAACAAGGCTTTGCAAATATAAGCGTCATCGGCTACAGGAAACCAAAAGAGCAGGATTACAGGGATTAGAGGATTATAGGGATATTTTTAATTCTAATCCATATAATCTCAAAATCCCTGCCTGCCACGCCATAGCCTGGCGAAGGCGGGTAATCCCGCTGTATTGCCTGCGCGGTAATCGGGGGAAAAACTCCCGTCCCTTTTTTCCGTCAGTATCTTTTACCCATGGCGCGGGCTGCTACATTTGTGAACACCATGCCGCGCGTAAGGTCGAATTCCACATTGAAATAAGCGCTCTTGCCTGCGCCTATCGTCCTGGCGTCGCCGGTCAGTTTGCCGACCTCAGCGCCGCCCCAGATTCCTTTGCTATTAAAGAAGTCGCAATGAATTTCAACGTCCTTCACAACAACAGTCGTGCGGTTTCGGGTCAGGCCGCTCCAGACGACCTTCCCGCCCCGCCGGCTGCGCTCCATCTGGACCGTGTCAATGGCCCAGACAATCGTATCTTTATCCGCCTCCTTTCCGACGGCGATAACCTTAATGTCGCCCTCGTCAATCTGCCCGCTTCCAAGTGAAAAACTGTATGGAATCGAACCGGCGGCGGGAATAAACCGGAATGTCCTGTCCGGCCCGCGAGCGCCGGCGACATAGACGGTAACGGTGATCTCGCTGAGCGCCGAGCCGTAATTGTTCCGTACGCTTCCGCAGACGTACGTGGTTTTACCGGCGGCGACGACGCGGATCAACCTCCAATCCACCTTGAGTTTCCGGTCTCCCTGAATCACCTTCTCCTTCGGTTCGGGTTCGACCGGTTCGGTTGGAGGGACGGGAGGATTGTCTTCCTCTCGCCGCGCCGGTCCGGGCTGCTCAGGCTGATGACGGTCGGCGACAGGATCGCGAAGTTCCCTGGCCTTGCGTTCGGCCTGGTCCTTCGTCATCGTTCCGCGCTCGAGCACCCGGCCTGTTTCCCTTTCCCGCACGACTAC
>DAOVFI010000291.1 GCA_030673005.1 Planctomycetales bacterium | reverse complement strand
TGCTGGATTTGACCAGCTGCGCAGACGTTGGGCTTTTTTGCTCAATTCCAGGCAGAGTTCCGTTTGCAGGATAGAACCAGGTTATGCTGCTCGCGTGTAACGATGGTATAAACCGCCGACTTTGGGAATGGCGACGATCTTGCCGGTTCCCGGTGGTTCGACGAGGCTCACCACAGGTGGCTCGACTTTTCGTGGAAACGGCGAGTTCCGGTCTAATGACAGATGCGTCCGTGAATTGTTGTAGTACTCAAAGTAGTCCGTCAGGATTCGGCGCAGGTGTTTTTCATTCAGCACGATTACATGGTCGAGGCATTCCCGGCGAATTGAACCGATCAGCCGCTCGACGTAAGGATTCTGCCAGAGCTGGAGCGATTTAGGTAATTCTTGTCGCATCCTTGCTACTGCGTTTAGCCGCCGCCGTAATTCCGCCGGGGTGTTTATTCGACGGTTTTATCGATTGGGGCGTTGACGGCGGCGGTCGAATCGCTTACAGTTCGGCGATTGTAATGGATTTTGGGTGAACACCGTCGCGAGGTGGTAAGCAGGTAAGGAAACGGAACTGATATTCAAATGACAGAAGAAATGAAAAACGCATCCGAACAGGACCAGCCGCAGACAGAAGCCGACGCCGTTGGGGCGGAGACGAAATCCGACGAAGCCACAGAGGCCGTGTCCGAAGAGGCCGTGTCCGAAGAGACCGCCGTGGACGAAGTGGCCGCTGGGGTCGGAGAAGCCGCTGTGGCCGAAGAGGCTGCGTCCGAAGAGACCGCCGTGGCCGAAGAGCATAAACTGCCCGAAGACAAGATAACGGTTGAGGATGCCGGCACGCTGAAGAAGAAGGTTACCGTGCAGGTGGACCGCCGGAAGATCGATGCGAAATTCAACGAGATGTTCGGCGAGCTTGGACGGACGGCCCAGGTTCCGGGTTTTCGCATCGGGCACGCGCCTCGCCGCCTTATCGAGAAACGCTTCGGAAAGGAAGTCGCCGATGACGTCCGCAACGCCATCCTGGGCGAGGCCATCGGCAAGGCGCTCGAGGATGCCGAGTTCAAGCCACTCGGCGAGCCGGATATCAAACTTGATGAAATTGAACTGCCCGACAGCGGCGACCTTACATTCGATTTCGAGATGGAAGTCGCGCCGGAATTCGACCTGCCCGACTACAAGGGCATCGAGATTACCCGCCCGGTCATTGAGATTACCGAAGAGCGTATCGAAGAGGCGTTGACGGCCCATCGCCGGCGTTTAGGTCGGCTCAAGCCTATCGACGCGGCGGCCCAGGCCGATGACCTGGTCGTTGCCGACGTAACCATCGCAGGCGACGGCATCGACCACAGGGAATCCAACCTGGAACTCCGCGTGGCCCCGGCGCAGGTCGAGGGCATTATCCTGGAAGACCTGCCGAAAATACTCTCCGGCAAAAAAACCGGCGACAGCCCGTCAGTAAAGGCTACAATCCCTGCCGCCCATCCCAACGAAGAATGGCGCGAGAAGGAAGTTACCGTTACGTTCGACATCCAGGAAGTCAAGCGCCTGGAGCTGCCGGAGCTGAACGAAGACTTCGCACGCCGGGAGGGATTCGATTCGCTCAACGAGTTGCGCGAGACGATGGGCGATAACCTCCGTGCACGCGTATCGATCGAGCAGCGACGGGCGATGCGAAGCCAGGTTCGCAATTTCCTGATGGAAAATACTGATTTCGACCTGCCGGAAGGCCTCGCGCAGCGTCATGCCGAACGCCTTCTGACAAGGCGATACATTGACCTGATGAACCGGGGCGTACCGCGCGACCGGATCGACCAGAACCTCCAGGAACTCCGGGCCGCCGCGTCGGAACAGGCGGTTACGGAACTGAAACTTTCCTTCATCCTGGCCGACCTGGCCGAGGCAGAGGGCATCGAGGTCGATGACGGCGAGATCAACGCCCGAATCGCCCAGATAGCGGCACAGTACAACCGGCGCCCCGAACGACTCCGGCAGGAAATGAAAAACGACGGCTCACTGGAACACCTGGCTACCGCAATCGTGGAAGAAAAGGCGATAGAGAAAGTGCTGGAATCGGCCAATATCGTCGATACCGACAAAAGCGAGTAATTAGTAGCCAGTAGCCGGTAGCCGGTGTTGGTTACCATTTACGATTTCGTATTTCCGTTTACTGATTACCAATTACTGATTACCCAATAGAGGAAATTGACGAAATGGCATATACCGAATACGCCCGTCGGCGTGAGATGACGCTTGAGGAGCGGTTGGCTGAAGAGCGAATCGTTTTCCTCTGGGGCGAGATTTCGCCGCCCGTTGCGGGTGCGTTGATTATGCGCCTGCTGGAACTTCACTCAAAGGGACGCGAGCGCGACATCCACCTGTACATCAATTCGCCCGGCGGGTCGGTCGATGACACGCTGGCGATTTACGACACGATGCAGTTCCTGGAATGCGACGTAGCCACGTACTGCGTGGGTCAGGCGGCAAGCGGGGCCGCGATTATTCTCGCGTCGGGAACTAAAGGCAAACGCTTCGCCCTTCCGCATTCGAAGATAATGATCCACCAGCCCTGGGGCGGCGTTACCGGACAAGCCGCCGACATCCAGATCCAGGCCGAGGAAATCCTCAAGGCCAAGCGAATGCTCAATAAAATCCTCGCCCAGCACACCGGTAAGACGGTCGAACAGATCGAAACCGAAACGGAGCGAGACCGCTATCTGACGCCGGCGGAGGCGAAGGATTACGGAATTGTCGATGAGATAGTAACCGCCGAGTCGCAGACCGCGGAAAAAAAGGATAAATAATCGCAGGTGCAATAATGGAAAACCAGCATCTCGTACCTATTGTGATTGAAAAGACCGGACGCGGCGAGCGGAGTTACGACATATATTCCCGCCTGCTGCGGGACCGCATTGTGTTCGTCGGCGGGCAGATCGACGACGATATGGCCAACCTGGTCGTCGCCCAACTGCTTTTCCTTTCCAACGATGACTACAAGGCCGACATCAATGTCTATGTCAACTCGCCCGGCGGCAGCATTTCGGCGGGTCTGGCGATCTACGACACGATGCAGTTCGTCCGCTGCGACGTTTCCACCGTCTGCGTGGGCATGGCCGCGTCAATGGGCGCTCTGCTGATGGCGGCGGGAACCGATAAAAAACGATTCATCCTGCCAAACAGCCGCGTCCTCATCCACCAGCCGCTCATACGCGGCGTGCTGACCGGACCGGCGACCGAACTGGACATAGAAGCGCGCGAGATTATCCGGCTGCGAAAAAGGCTTTACGAAGTCCTCTCGAAGCACACCAGCCAGCCGATCGAACAGATCGAACGGGACTGCGACCGGAATAAATGGCTAAACGCCGAAGAGGCGGTCGAATACGGCTGTGCCGACAAGATACTCCAGCGGATGCCCAAATTGGCCGCGTCGGGAACAAAGGAAAAATGAACAAAAAAGGGGACAGATACCATAAATATTGTTTGTTCTTTGGGGCGAGCGGCGAACGGATGGAAAGGCTGTGGTATGGGAATATTTTCACCGTTTTAGTGATATTTATGGTATCTGTCCCCTTTATTGTGGTCGCCGGATGCGTCCCCGACAAGACCGACGAGACGACCGAACTGCTTCATAAGTCCCGCCGGGAAAACCTCAAACTCAAAGAGCAGGTCCAGACCTTCCGCGAGAAGAACCTTGCCCAGGATAAGCAGATCCACAACCTTTTGAAATTCGGCGACAAGCGTCTTGACCTTCTGTTTCACGTTACGGACATAAAACTCGGCAAGTACACCGCCGGCGCGGACATGGACGAGGCGCCCGGCCACGACGGCATCCGCGTCTATCTGACGCCTATCGATCGCGACGGGCACGCAATCAAGGCCGCCGGAGTGGT
>DAOVFI010000504.1 GCA_030673005.1 Planctomycetales bacterium | reverse complement strand
TGACCGGGCGAAAGGCTGCGGCTTACAAGGCGCTGGGAGCGTATCACAAGGCAGCACTGAAGGACGTGTGGATTCTCGAACGCGAGCGCATCCTTCGCGAACCGACCCATACAAACCAGAAGGCCGAGGACGTGCTGAAACTCAAGATCACAGGCTACCAGAACCACATAGTACAGTTCAAAGCAAAGATTGACTGGAATTGCGACGCTTTCGGCGAGATCGGCCGGCACGGTTTCCACTACCTCTCCTGGCTTACACCGGCGGTGCAGCGGTTCATCGAACGCCGCGAGAAGCGCTATCGAGACTGTTTGACAGGTATCATCGAATCGTACTATGGGGCGCGTAATTCGGTTTGTCCCCATCGCGTTGTGTACTACGAACTAGGGTCCTGGACCAAGGTCAAGGTCCTGCTGCCGCTGTATTTGGCGTTGATTAATGAGGACAACCTGCCGGGCGGGACGGTCGAGGCGTTCGCCAAACTCTTCCTCGGCTTCGCGCGGTCGCTGAAGCGGTCACAGAAATCTTACCGCGACGGCAACCACCAGATCGCCGGCTGCTCGGGGCTGTTCCGGCTGGCGAGGATATTTCCGGAGTTTTCCGAGTCGCGGACGTGGGAGAAGACCGCCCTGCGCTATCTTCGCGAGCACCTTCGGAGAGAATTTTACTCCGACGGGAGCCACGGCGAGAGGTGCTGGGGTTACGGCTTCATGAGCATCGGAGGTATCCTCGACGTCTATGACATGGCGAAGTGCCGGGGCGGGCTGGGGGCCGAGAGGAGTTACTTCCTGCGGAAGATACGGAGCACCTTCCGCTGGTTCGCCAGGACGCTTGGGCCGGACGAACTTAAACCCGAGTATGGTGACTGTGGACTCAATTCCGGAAGCGGCATCATCGATACAGCCCTGCGATATTTCCCCAAAGGCACAGGCCGGGATCTCGGCGTTGATCGCAGCCGGTCATATTTGCTCAAGCCGTCCGGATTTGCAATTATGCGCAACGGAGACGAGCCATCATCTGCCTACTTGAACATCACCTTCGGCAAGTTCGCCGGGTGGCACTCGCACATGGACGTGCTCAACCTGAATTTCTGGGCGCTCGGCAGGCCGATGCTGGAGGAGGCCGGGCGGTTCGACAGTTACGATAATCCGCTGGACACGCTGATTCGGACGCCGGAGTATCACAACGTCGTTACGATTGACGGACAGCATTTTGACGCTGCTTGTGCCGACGACGTCCGGGGCAGGGACGTGTTCTGGCACTCCGGCCCGGAGATTGATTATTTCTCCGCCTGCCACACCGCCTACAAGTATTACCGGCTGGGCAGCGAGAGCGCCAACGCGGTCGTGCGGCGGACGGTGGTGTTCGTCAAGGATCCCGGTTACGCGCTTGTTTTCGATTCGGTTCGTCGGCTGACCAGTCCGGAACCTGCGGGTTTTGCCTTAACGCAGAACTGGCATTCGCCGTTTCCGTTCACGGTGGTCGGCCCCGGCGCAGTACGCACAAAGGGTCGGCCTGCAATGCTTGTGGCGTTTGCTCGTACGGAAAATCTCCGCCGCCTTGAGACGGGCGTGGATTTTGCAGGCGATGAGGTAACAGTCAAGAGCGACTATCCGGACCGCTACTGCCTGAGAGCGCGGCGTTGGCTGCCGATCAGCGAGTACGTGGGGACGGTCGGGTTTGCCACGCTGCTGTACCCGTTCAAGGGCACGATGCCGAAGGTGACGATTCAGCCGGTTGTGGCGAAAGGCAGTATTCCCTTTCGCGCCGAGGCCTTTGAAGTCCGCACACCGGCGGGCAAAGATGTATTCGTCCTGAACCCCGAACGACTCGCCGGCCTGACCTGGAAGCGACGAAAGATGACCGCTCGCGCCTTGGTCGAATTGGGCCGAGGGCGAGAAAAGGTGGTTGTTGGGTGAAAGGCCTGATATATATTTGAATGTCGAATGATGAACGAGGAATTATGAATTCTGAAGTTGTAAATACGTCGGCAAGGACTAATGAGCCGAAACACAG
>DAOVFI010000066.1 GCA_030673005.1 Planctomycetales bacterium | reverse complement strand
GTGCTCTGCTTGCCCACGGCGTCCGGGTCGTTGACGGCGTAGCCGTGCGGGCTGGGCATGTACCCCAACCACGGGCCGTTGGAGTAGGCAACGGTGAACGTCCGCCTGAACGGCGAGGCGTCCTTGATCATCAGGCCGATCTCGACATAAGCCTCCATCGAGCCGAGGATCAGTAAAACCGCATCGGCGACGACAAGGGCCTGGACCTCATCCTTTATAGACGTGCCGCCCTCGACAATCGGCGGAAGGGTCGGGACGTCCTTGTCGAATTTCTTTACAGGCAGGTCGATCATCCTGTTCGCCCCGGCCAGGCGCACCCAGCGACTCACGTCGATGTGCGGAAGTATGTCCATTACGGCGTCGGCGAACCGATTGCCGAGTTTCTCGGCCTCCGGGATGGTCCTTCCGGTCCTGAAGGTGTGCGTTCCGGTATCCCCGGCGCAGCCCTGGAGGAACATTGCGACCGCCCCGCTTCCGAGGCGCTTTTCAATTTCCAGCATACCGATACCGGCGTAATCGCCGCTCAGCAGCGTGTTGTGGTCTTCCAGTACCGACGGGTGGGACGAATAATTGCTCACGACGGCGATGATGTTCCGCTGCTCGTCCTCGACGCGAATCACGCCGCACTCGTTGTCCATGACGGCGTCGGGGTTAGGCTCGTTACCGCTCCACAGTCCCGTCCCGTCGGGCATTCGGCGGTTGGAGCCGATGCCGTAGATCATCTTCGAGCCGACGCCGATGCGGGCGTCTTTCATATTCTCCCAGGCGAGTCCTGCCGCTTCGGCAGAGGCTGCCGGGAAATCGGCCTCGCAGCCGGAGTGGGTGTGAGTCATGCTGGTGAGAATGTTCTTCTCCGGAATGCCGGTGCGCTCGTTAACCCTTCGCCGGGCCTCGGCTATCTCCTCGAAGCCGGTGGCGTGCAGCCGGTCCCAACTGATAATCGCCAGCATTTCGTCGCCGTTGTCCAGGATCAGCGCCCTGACGTGCGGCCGGTCGTGGACGCCGGTGGAAGTCCGCGGTTTGAAGCCGCGCATCGTAACCGGCCCGTCCGGCGTTATATCAACCTTACCGGCGCCGGCGCGAAGACGCCTGCCTTCCGGGGCGCCTTCATCATTAATCTGTGACGGGCGATCCGGCAGTTCCGGCAGCGTCCTGTCTTCGACATAGACAGGCATTCCGAAATGTTCCTGGACAGTATGAGGGCGAGTTCCTGAATCCGACACTTCTTTACTCCTTTACAATTGTTCTTCGGTTTTCGGCGTGTAACTATTCCTTCGACGGGGCGAATGCCGCGTCGAATTGCGACGTGTCGATGCCCGCGGGGATCGTCCGGTCCGTCGAGTAACTGAACAGCAGCGCCCGAAAGATCGTATCGGCAGCGCTGGAGGCCGCTATTGCAATTGCAATCAACCCGACGGACAGGCCAATCAGTAATATCATCAAGGGCACTGATCCGACGCTGAAACCCGCGTACAGCAACAACAATCCGACGAGAAGAATCGGGAATGTGAAAAGCAGACCCAGGATAACCAGCGAGAAAAAGTTCCCCACCAGGGCGGTTCCCCAGGTCGAACGAAGGGTTTTGAGCGATCGCTTGAAGGCCTCGATGGGACCGGCGCCGTCAACGGCGATAACGGGAACGACGAAGAATGTCATAGCCGTCCAGGCCGAGCCGAGGATTGCTGCCACTATCTGCCCGGCCCTTTTGTGCGAATTTTCCACGATTCGCAGCAGCGTGCCGATCACGGCCGACAGCACCGCCCATCCGAATATCTGTGGGAGACGCTTGACGGCAAGCGATAACCCCCCCGCCAGCGTTGGCGTCTGCCCGTTCATCCACATCAGCGTGCTTCCGATCAGCGCCGTGTTGAAAAATACAATCACAAAGTAATGGCAGAAGTAAAACAGGAAGGCCGTGGCGTACATCCCCGCCCGGGACGCCTGGCGACCCTCGTCTCCTGTGCTTTGGAGCCAGTGTTCCAGCGCCCCGCTGCCGTACAGAGGGATCAGGAAACTCGCAGTAACTACCATCGCCGCGATACCGGACAGAATTGGAAAGATCAACAGCCGTTTATTTTCCCAGAGTATCCCATAACTGGTCTTGGCATAGGCCCAGCTTCGACTAAATGATTCAAACATGGCTTTCTCCCGCTGCTATGGGCGACTTACACGCCCAGCCAATACACGCCGCCATATCGCAACACTCCCGGCAACCTTTGAAAAAATAATTCCCGACGCGATCCCGGATCGTTTTGAAGTTGACGCTGCATCTGTTCTGACATAGATTATAGGCATCAGGCAGGTTTGGCAAGACCCGGACTGAAGCGCTGATATAATAAAAAACAGGGCCTGTCCCGCAAGCCGGTGAATCGGGAACAACCGGCAGCGATTAAATATCGCCCGGACGGGCGGGACCTGCCGTTCAAGGAGTCGCCTGTGACGCCTAGGCGAGTCAAGGCCGGGCACGACCAGAAGGTGCGCCGGTTCGTTCGAAGCATGAGCCGCGAAGAGCGCATGCTGGTCGTGCTGAAACGCGATCTGTACGAAGGCAACTGGTCCGACATGATCGCCGACCTCCAGGCCAGACTGGAAGGCAAACCTTATATCTTCAAACTCGCCAACAGGATCAGCGATGACCTCGAACGGATTGAACGCCTGAATGACTACGAGAAAAAAAACGACGTGGACCTCAGCGATCTCGTGGAGATAGAAACGTAAACGTCTGCGGCGCCGAATTCCCATCGCGAAAAGAACAGGTAAATAAAGGCTTTCCACTCGGCGGCGTGAAAAATGGCGTTACTCAAGTTGCAGGACGGAAACGGACGATTTGAATCGGGTGTATGTTTTTTCTCAATTTTCCGTTGACGATGTATCAGGGAGGTGATATTCTCCCGCTCGTTGGTCCGGAATTCGGCGTTTGCCCGGTTGGGTAAGCAGTTTAATAAATTATGGCCTTTAGTCAGAAGAGGTGGAATGTGAAAACAGCAACAGGAACAATCAGTCTGGTGGCGGTAAGCGCTGTTGTTATGGGCATGATGCTGGTCGGCTGCGGCTCGAAGTGGCAGAACTATGATGAGAAACTGCTGGAAACTTCCGAGTCCGGGCTTTTCGGTCAGGATGCCCCCGCCTGGGTCAAGGGTACAAAAGTGAGAATGTCCGAGGACGAAGCCGATCGGATCTACTTCGTCGGGCGCAGCATCGGATATAACACGTTCGACGAGCGCGCCGCCTATGATTCGGCGCGGGACCACGTGCTGGAACAGGTGGGCAGGCAGATCGCCACGTGGGTGAACGTAAGAACAACGGAAATCGACCGTCGTAATTACCAGGGCGGCGAAAAGCCTCTCTCCGTGCTGCTTCCGTTTTTCCGGAAAAGCGGCGGCCCCAGGTTCCTGCCCGGAGAAAAGGCCGACCAACAACTGGCAGTGCGGATAAAGACCCTCACTTCCGCCCTGACCGGCGACCTGATCGACGAAGGCGTCTATTGGGAAAAATGGTCCATCCTCGAGGAACCTCTGGACCAGACACTCCTGTCGAACACGGCCACCCGCACGATGAAAAGGTACAAGTGCTGGGTGCGGATGTCGATTTCGAAGGAGCAACTGGAGTCTCGTATCAAGACGACAATGGAGGCTCTCGAAATCGCCGCCAAGAGCAGCGGTCCGGGCAAACTCTACTCCGTCTCCGGCAAGCATACTGCAGATCGCTCCGCCGTTCGTCTGGCTCCCGCAGGGGCCGCGAGACTGAGCCGATAAATCAAGGTAAAAACGGTTCTCCCGTTTGACGTTCCGGGTTAGTCATACCGGCAGGGTTGCACCTCTGGCAACCGCCGGACGATTTGTTCAGCCTGCCGGCAGGTGGGCGGGAAAGAAGGAAA
The DNA here is from genome assembly GCA_030673005.1 of Planctomycetales bacterium. GTDB lineage: Bacteria > Planctomycetota > Phycisphaerae > SM23-33 > SM23-33 > DAOVFI01. The sequence continues at coordinate 5,640 of DAOVFI010000066.1, read as the reverse complement.
TCTCTTATGTCTAAGCAAGTTGCTCTCGGAATCATGATGTTATCGTTGGGTTCAGTCGGCCTGCTGGGCGGGTGCGCGCCGAAAATCGTCGAGCGCGACCTCGTGAACCTTGTTGATACGAATTACAAGGCCGTGGACCGCATGTTAAGTTCCACTACGGCGTCTCTACCGAGAAAAAGCCGCGTACTGACGGTGAGTTTCGTGGACCTGGACGCCATCACCCAAACGTCCACGTTCGGAAGGACCGTGGGCGAAATCTGCTCGTCGAGGCTCACGCAGCGCGGCTACAAGGTCGTCAGCGCCAAACTCCGCAGCGATTCACTCGTGATCAACCCCGAAGGCGAGTTCCTGCTGTCGCGTGACGCCAAGGAACTGAGCAAGGACTATAAAGCCCAGGCCGTCCTCGTCGGCACGTACACCCGAACCAGGGTCGGTACGAATATCAAATCCCTCAAAGCGATGATTCGCGAGATAAGTCCGGGTGAGGAAGAGAAATTAAGCAGGGATATTATCCTCGTCGTCCGTGACAGTTTGTATGTTTCGTTACGGCTTATCAATCCCGAAGATAACACGGTAATCGGCGCTTACGATTACCGCATCCCATGCGACGAAGGCGTTCAATCGATGCTGAGCACGCCCTCACGTTAGAGATGGATGAATAAAGTATTTTAAACACAGTCCCGAAGTCCCGCAAGGGATCCCTTTCGGGACTGTGTTTTTTTAACTATTCACCTGTTTGCAACGAGCTGACAATTTGGTTGCAAAACCTTCCGGCCGCCGATAAGATTGCCCGTTCGTTGCGAGGCGACAGGGTCGGCGAACCAAACTGCAAATGCCGGAGAAGGCGCGCGTTTGGGGCGGCAAGGCCCGGTCTCGATGTATCTTTGGCGCTGATGAGATAACCTTGAGAACAAGTGTTGAACTGTCCGGCCGTCGAACGCCGGAAAAGGAGCATTCCAATGCGAACTTTAATAACCTGTGGAGTGATTCTTGCGGCTTGTCTTTTTTGCATGTATTGTGCGGGCGGTTGCGGTCCCGATAAGCACCTCATCTTTTCAAACGTTGCCGAAAGGGGCGCCTCGCTTGAGGCCCAACACCTGGCGAAAGTCGATCTGCAATTCTACTGGCGGGCCAGGATTAGACTCGCGGAAAATGAGATAGTCCGGCGACTCTGGCGACTGGACGAAAACATCTACGCCCTGACCTCGGCGAACCGGCTCGTCGCCCTGGACGCCGCACGCGGAACGTACAAGTGGAGTTACCAGGTAGCCCGCAGGATTAACAAGGTTTTCTCGCCCTGCCACGCCGATGAAGTCGAAATACTGAAACCGGACCCTGATAGCCCGATAAAGACATTTAAAGCCGTGCTAATCAATACGCTCAGTTACGCGTTGCTGATTAATCGCGATACGGGCAAACTGGTGCGAAAACTCGATTTCAAATTCACGGCAAATACATCCGGTTCCTCCGATGGTGAACATTTTTACGTCGCCTCGGAAAGAGGATGGTACTACGCCGTCAATCTCAGCAATGGCTTTTGTCGGTGGACGATGTCCACTAAAAAGACGATCACGGCCAGACCGACGATATTCGGAAAAAAACTCTTCGTCGCCAGCCACGACGGAAAACTCTATGTAATCAATCCCGGACGAAGCAAGGATCGGCTTCTGTGGAACCAGCTGACCGACGCGCCGCTGTCGGCGGATTTCTTCGTGGACGCCAGAGGATGCTTCGTACCCGGACAGGACTACCGCCTCCATGCCTATGACAACCTTACCGGCGAGGAACTCTGGAGATTTGTTGCACGGGGACCGATGCGCCAACCCGTCCAGGTCGGACGAGAAACGGTCTTCCAGGTAGCCTTCGGCGATCGCTTCTACGCCGTCAACCTGGCAAACGGACGCAAACGGTGGGACCTGAAAAACGGGCGTATAGTTTTGGGATCCGTGAAGATCAACAAAAATCCTTACGTGTTCGTCCTGACGACCGGAAAGCGACTGCTGATCGTCCATGAGATACTGGGGAAAGTGGAAAAATCGCTCCTGATGACAGGCTTGGACCTGTTCGTCCCCAGCGCGACAAAACCGGTCATATACGCCGCCACAACCAACGGGAAGATCGTCTGTATCCGACCGGTCTCGGCCGGACACCTTACACCGAAAATGCTAAAGGACTCACCCGGTAATTAGAAACCCCGAAAAGGAGAGCCTCACCTGTGAAAGTAAAAATCCGACGCGCGCTGATCAGTGTTTTCGACAAGACGGGCATAGCCGATTTCGCAAAGGCCCTGGTCCAAATGGGCGTGGAGATCATTTCCTCCGGCGGGACGGCTAAAGCGATTGAAGCAGCCGGAGTCAAAGTTCGCCAGGTTCAGGAATGGACCGGTTTTCCGGAAATGCTGGGCCACCGCGTCGTAACACTGCATCCGAAGGTCCATGGGGCGATCCTGGCGCTCCGCGACGATCCCGACCACCAGGCAGATATGGAAAAATACGGCATCGAGCCGCTGGATCTGGTCTGCGTGGGTCTTTATCCGTTCGAGCAGGCGATCGCCAAAGAAGGCTGCACGCTCGCTGAAGCGATCGAGATGATCGACATCGGCGGGCCTACGATGGTTCGCGCCGCCGCAAAGAACCATAAATTCGTTACCGTTGTAACCGACTCGAGCCAGTACGACAAAGTCCTTGCCGAGATGAAGGCGAACGACGGCGCCGTCTCGCAGGAAATTCGCTGCAAACTCGCCCACACCGCCTTCTGCCTGACGGCCCACTATGATACCGCCATCAATACCTATCTCGCCGCCCAACAGGGCGTCTCGCTGCCGGACCGCCTGACGCTCAGTTATAAAAAATCCGAAGGCGAACTCCGATACGGCGAAAATCCCCACCAGCAGGGTGCCTTCTACATCAGCGGCGATGCCGAGACCGAGCCTTGTATCGGCAGGGCGAAACTCCTGGGCGGGAAACCCATCTCGTACAACAACTACTTCGACGCCAACGGCGCGCTGGAACTGGTCAAAGAGTTCGACGAACCGGCCGTCGCCATTATCAAGCACGCCAACCCCGCCGGATGCGCTATCGACGACGACCTCGTCGAGGCCTACCGCAAGGCGTATTTCGGCGATGCCAACGCCGCAATGGGCGGCATCGTCGCCGTAAATCGACCGGTAACGGCCGACCTGGCGTCGGCCATCACCGAAACCTACCAGCGATGGGGCAAGGACGCCGGGGCCGGCGGGTTTTTCGCCGAGATTATCCTCGCACCGTCATTCGAGACCGACGCGCTGGAGATAATCAAGGCCCGCAAAGGCTGGGGCGGCGACGTCCGCCTGCTGGAGATAGGACCGTTCGATAAAAAGCGAAACAGCGAAAAATACTTCAAGTACGTCGTCGGCGGCCTGCTGGTCCAGGACCGCGATACGCTGGGCCTCAACGAGGACCAGTGGAAAGTCGTTACAAAGCGCAAACCTTCGGAGACGGAGATGGCCGACATGCGCTTCGGCTGGCTGGTCTGCAAGAACGTCAAGAGTAACGCGATCGTCCTGGCCAAGGACAAGGCGCTTATCGGCGCCGGCGCCGGACAGATGAGCCGTGTCAACTCCGCCCGCCTTGCCGGGCAGATCGCCAAGGCCTACGGCGGCGGAAACGCCGTCGATACCGCCGGATGCGTCCTCGCCTCCGATGCGTTCTTCCCGTTCCCCGACAGTCTCGACTGGGCCGTCGAGGCCGGCGCTACCGCCGTCATCGAACCGGGCGGGGCAAAGAAAGATTCCGACGTCATCGCCCGCGCCGACGAACTGGGCCTGGCGATGATCTTCACCGGAACAAGACATTTTAATCACTGAGTGGTTTGTAATTATGTTTGAACAGTACGTCCCGGTATGAAGGCCCAGCCGATACGGGAAGTAAATAGCAGGATTATGGGGATTTTAGGATTACATGAAAAAACAATAAAAAAATCCCCGTAATCCAGCAATCCCCATAATCCTGCTTTATTCCTTCGGCGTTGGCGGAACCTTCTCACACGGGCAGCGCTATCGGAGTAATCGCATGTCTATCGGCACAGTGAAAATCGGCAACCTATCGGTAAGCAGGCTGATTATCGGCGGCAACCCGTTCAGCGGGTTCTCCCACCAGGGCGCCGACCGCGACGCGGAGATGAGGCATTTCTACACGGTCAGCCGGATCAAGCAGGCCCTCCGCCAGGCAGAAGAACTGGGAATAAACGCGCACATCAGCCGGGCCGACCACCACGTGATGCGATACCTGATGGAGTACCGGGACGAAGGCGGCGAGATATTCTGGATAGCCCAGACCTGCCCCGAACTCGGCTCAACCGAACGCGGCATCGACAATGCCGTCTCCGGCGGCGCAAAGGCCTGCCACATCCACGGCGGAACGATGGATTTCCTGATCGCCAACAATCAACTGGACGAACTTCCCGGCCTCATCGCAAAAATCCGACAGGCCGGCATGGCCGCTGGAATCGCCGGACATAACACCGATGTCTTCAGGTGGGCCGACAAGAACCTTGACGTCGATTACTATATGTGTTCCTACTACAATCCCATCGCTCGCGACGAGCAGGCCGGGCACGTCTCCGGAACGGCCGAACAGTACCTCGATGAGAACCGCCGGGCGATGACCGATCTTATCGCCGGACTCAGCAAACCCGTCATCCATTACAAGGTGCTGGCCGCCGGTAGAAACGATCCCGAAAAGGCGTTTGAATTCGTCGCCCGGCACCTCCGCCCGCAGGACGCCGTCTGCGTCGGCATCTACACCAAAGAACACCCAAACGGCATGGCCGAAAACATCCGCCTGCTGACCGACGCGCTGGAAGAACGATTACAGTAACGCCTCCCTCATAACCCCAAGCCCAGTCATTGCAATGGCTGGGCTTCTTTTAAGCGTCTTCGCGCTGCTTCTTCTCGAACTGGTAACTACGTCCGCACGTCAAAAATAATTTTATATTTGACGATAATTATCGTTGACATTTGACGACAGTTATCGTATAAATCACGTGGCACGGGCGAACATTTTGCACATGGATTTCAGGGAGAATTCGACATGGCGAGACGCAAGGCGAAACGTCCTACCGACGCGGAACTGGTGATACTGAACGTCCTTTGGCGGCATGGGCCGAGCACGGTCCGGCAGGTTAACCTGACGCTGAACGAAATCCGCCGGACCGGCTACACGACCACGCTCAAGCAGATGCAGGTGATGACCGGCAAGGGCCTGCTGGTGCGGGACGAATCCCGCCGGCCCCAGGTGTACCGACCGGCCTTCTCGCAGGAGAAAACGCGCCGGCAGTTGGTCGAGCACCTGATGGACGGGGCCTTCGGCGGCTCGGCGCGCAAACTCGTCCTCCAGGCGCTGCGGGCAAAAGATGTCTCCGCCGGGGAACTTTTACGGGTCGAAAAACTTCTAAATAAACTGGAAGGAGAGGAAAAATGACCGTCCTGGAAAACCTCCTGACCAATCCGTTCGTCCAGCGTCTCGGCTGGGCGCTGCTGCACTTCCTCTGGCAGGGAGCAGCCGTTGCTGTCCTTCTGGCAGGGGCGATGCTGCTTCTCCGCCGACGATCGGCCAACCTGCGATACGTCGTGGCATGTTCGGCCCTCGTGCTGATGCTTGC
>DAOVFI010000008.1 GCA_030673005.1 Planctomycetales bacterium | reverse complement strand
CCCCAGGCGCGCGTGTTCGGTGGACACCGAGACGATGCGGGCCGGGTCGGTCGCAACCGCCGGGTCGTTCATCTCGGCGACCAATCGGTCGTAACGCTCGGCTGCGGCGTCGAGTCTGGTAATCAGGTTGGGTGAGATTTCAGACATGTTTAGCCCGCATTATTCATTAACCACAGAGGACACAGAGTTCACAGAGAATTGAAAAAACATGTATCATTGTCTTTTCAATTCAGGAATCAGCGTTTATTGAAAGACAAAACGCCGGCGCAGAAATACTGCTACCGGCGTTTCATGATGTCGCAGCGCTAATTCTCGGGTTTCCTGAAGTAATCCCCGCCGTACTTTTTCTGGAATTTCTCGACCCGCCCGGCGGTATCGACGAACTTCTGCTTGCCGGTGTAAAACGGATGACAGGCGGAGCAAATGTCAACGCGGATGTCCTTGCAGATGGTCGAGCGGGTAGCGAAAGTATTCCCGCAGGCGCAGGTAACTGTGATGTCCTTGTAATCAGGATGTATTTTTGTCTTCATTTCTCTTTTACCTTTGGTTGCCGATTCTATTCAAGACCAAGAAAAAATTATACGGATATCGAGGATGAGAATCAAGAGGAATCTTACCCGCTTTTACCGGTAGCGTTGCTATACGCATTTTGATGCGTGGTCGATCTTACGAGCCTCGACCGTCAGGGAGCGGTCAGACCGGGCAGCAGGTAGGGTGCGGCAGGTTCTGTTTCCTGCACCTGCCTTCGCCAAGGCTCTCGTCAGGGCGGAGCCTGCCGTAGCCTGGACGGCATGGTAAGCACGCGATTTAATCATTGGGCGATTCGGTGTGCAGGAAAAGAACCTGCCGCAACCTACATCTTTGTCCTACGTGTGGGAAATATGCCCTTGAACCATTATTGGTCGGCAAAAAGCGCGTTTATCGCTTTATGAGCTGCCAGCGGGTTGTCCTGTAGGTAAGAGTTCAGCCGTATGCTTCAAGAAAAGAGCAAGTCTTTCCACACATAGTATTTTTCACTCCGGCTGTTTGGAGTGATAAATACTTCACCCTACCGTAATGGCACCCACCACGGCCAAGTCTCCGACTTGACCGTGCCACCCGTCGTGGAAGTGCTTCGAAAGGCGGGAGCGCGGGATCTCGCCCGGCCACAAGGAGTTTTAAACGCAGGCGAATCCGCTTGATTCGTTGAGTTTTTGCGATGCAGTGGGAAGGCCTGGAGCAATCCCGGACCTTCTTGTTCCTGCTGTCCGCTGGTAGCCTAATGCGATAAACGCTTTTTTTCTATCTCCCCATTGTTGGATAGGGCCGACCCTATGGTATCAGGTTGGTGACGAGGCGGACCATTTCGGGCATCCGGTCCGCCAGCAGTCCCAGCGGCGCGATGAGCATGACGGTGGCGATAAGCAGGAACGTTACGGCCATTGGCGTCGCCGTAGTCGGTACGGTTGCCAGTTGGCTCGCCAGCAGTTTTTCGAAGTCCCTGCTGAATTCAGCCGCGTTCGCCCCTTCAGTCGAGATCGAGACGTTCCTCAGCAGCGGCATGGAGGTAAATCGCAGTGTTACGTCGATCCGGTTGAGTATGAGCCTTCGCCCGCGTCGGACGAACGGTTCGCCCATCAAGTTCAGCGCCCGCTGACCGGCCCGGACCGTCGCCGGAAGAGTGATGTTGTACACGACCCAGTTGCCCGTGCGGCGCGGCGCCAGCAGCAGCACCGACGCCAGCAGCGCCCCGACAACGACCAGCAGCGTCCAGACCGAAGGGGCGAAGTAACTTAACACGGGTACGCAAAAGACGGGAAAAAAGGCTGCATTAAGCAGGATGAAATCGCTGCGGGCGCTGATGATCTGGGGGTTCGGCTGACTGTTGAGCAGTCCCAGAAGCAAAAAATAGACCGCCACCGGCGCAACGACCGCTGCGACTTGAACCGCAAGACTTAATTGTTCGCTGCCAAGCATGTCCGGATTACTCCACCTGCTTGATAATATTCTACCGGATATCCTTCGGTTCTGCAACCTTTCTATATCCGATTGCGTGGATTACTTCGAGGACTTCCGTCCAAGTGGGGAAGGGGCGGTTATTGAGGCTTTTATATCGGTCGATTGCCATTAGGAACTCGAACTGCTCGTCCGTCATTTCGCCTTCTTCGGCGGCGCGTCGTTCATCGCTTCGGCGGCGCCCCGGACCGCGCCGGCGATGAAGACCCACTCGTCGCTCCATCACGTCGCCGCGCCGTTCCTTATCATCGCACCGGCGATCGAGTCCGTCGTAAGAAACCTTCTTTGAGGTCGAATCGCCCTGTTTCCCCGTGGATGCCTTCTTTTTGGTCATTACTGCTCTCCCAGCCCGCAATATCAGCGTTTCTATTCTATCGGCATACTGCACTGATAAGTGTAGCGCAGAACCCTGGCGAACCGTATAAAAAACTCAAACTGACCGGTTTACCTGACTATTTGCAGTACACTCTGTTCCAATAGAATGTTGCGATAATACGTGGCACGGGCGCCTGCCTACCGGCAGGTAGGTCCCGCCCGTGCCACGAAATCGGTCAGTTTAACTTGAATAAGAACTATCAAAAGTCCTCTTCTTCGTTTTCGACATTTTCATCGGCTGCGTGGAATTCGTTGACCGGACCGAATCCCTCGCCCTCTTCCTCATCCTCGTCCTCGTCATCGTCATCGGCGGAAAATTCTCCCATATCTTCCAGTTCCCTGATGCAGGCACGTGCGTCGGAAAGGAGCGATTCCGGTACGAGAACAGGCACTCCACGACCCCGGACCTTCTCGGCGACCGACGGGGGTTCGTAATCATCGTTCATTATCGCCGGGATGTCGTGGTCTTCCAGGAGCTGGCAATACCACTCGGCCTGATCGAAAGAACGGGCATAAACCGCAGGCAAATAATCATCAGGTTTGTCCACGTCTGCCTTGTCGCGTTGTTTCTTTGACATTTTCCGGCCCTGCCATTCTATCCTACAGAAATATATTCGCTCATCGGATTCGGGAAATCGACTCCAATCCGACCTATTTTCCGATTGTCAAATGGCATATTTCAAGACCAAAAACCGTTTAACGCAATAAAATTTTCGGACTTTTACGGAACCTGTTTAATACTATTTACTCGTACCGCCCGGATACCTGGAAATCAACGGAGATTTTATTAGAAAGATTGTGATTGCGAAGCGGAAAAGACTAATATCAAGCCGACTCGCTCGGTATCCGATATATCACGGTGGTCCGCGGGTCGCAGAAAATCCTCCGGGGTATGGCGGAGATGTTGACAGTGTTGGAAAGGTTTTTAAAAAAATGCGAACCGGAATCGACCATAAAGTGGGTCTCTTTAGGAAATCAATTATGAAAATCGCGGCGATTATGCTGGCTTTGGCGGTTTCAGCGGTTACGGGCTGTTCCGAGACCAATAAGGAATTCGTTACCCCCGAACGGCTCAATAACGGGTTGGTAGTTATCCTGCCGGGCATCGAGGGCGAGGGGCCTAACAGTTACAGCATCCGTCGCGGGCTTCTCAAGGCCGGTGTAACCGCCGCCCTGCCGATATATCGATGGGGGCGTCCTATACCTCTGGCCGGTATGATCCTGAACCAGACCGACTTTGTCGGAAATCGCCTGATTGCGGGGAACATCGCCCGGATGATCGCCAACTACCAGGACGCCCATCCGGGCAAGCCCGTCTGGTTGATCGGGCACAGCGGCGGCGGCGGCATGGCTGTTCTTACAGCCGATGCGATGGAAAAAGGGCGCAAGATCGACGGACTGATCCTTCTGGCGGCAAGCATTTCGGGAAACTTCAACCTTTCCAAACCCCTGAAGCATTGCCGTAAAGGTATCGTGAACTTCTACTCAGAGCGTGACGAAATTCTGGGCGCGACGCTCTTTGTCGGCAACGTGGACGGCGGGCGAGCGAGCTCTGCCGGGCTGAAAGGCTTCGAGAAGAATCCGCCGGGTCTTCACCAGGTCCCGTGGAGAAGGGAGATGATGCATTACGGCAACAACGGCCGACATATGGACTGCACCAGTTCCCGCTTCGTCGCCAGGTACGTCGCATCCTGGGTGACGGGACCCGAAAACCGACTTGCACGATGATATCGGGGGCCTGTCGGACCAGCCTGCCTGGTAGGCTGGGTCGGAGCGCAGCGGAGGCCCACCTTTTGCCTGTCGGCCCAGCCTACACGGGTGTATTATTACGGCCATGATGAACAGGACGGCGATTGTTCTGGTTATGCTGGTAGCGGTGGCGGGTTGCCGCCGGGGCGGGCAGGACGAAATCCGGAAGAACAGTGAGGAATTCCATATCGGGCCTCTTCCGGTTCAGCAGGCCCGGGCGTATGCCGAAACGGTAACCGGAAGGTTCGTTTCGCTGGCGGATTTCGAGGATTCACCTCTGCCGGGCGGGCGATTTTCGAAGGTTTCGATACGGCGAGGGCATAATCAGGTTCGTCATTTCTCTATCCTGCCCGCCGCCGGGCGACGGAAATTCGTCGTCAATATCACGCGCACCGGCGCCGGAGCGATGGAAGCAACCTTGCCGCCGGCGTCCGCTCTTGTCTATCGCCTTCCGGTGGCGTACGACTTCTCGCGTTACACACTGTTGATGCTGGCAATTTACAGCAGGAATATCCGTGACGACCTGACGGTCCGCATTTCGACGGATCGGGCGGGCTGGGAATCGGGCCCTGTACTGTTGAGGCCGGGATGGAACAACGTCCTGATCGACCTTCAGCGGCTCAAGACGATGAAGGATTTCGACACACGCGACGTGCGGTCGATCAGTCTGCGGTTTCCCGCCTCAAGGGAACCGGTGTGTATAAATATCGACGACATCATGTTGATAGACAATCGGCGTGAGATTGCTCCGTTGCCCGAGGGGATGCGGCTTTTCAAGAACGGGTTGGATTACATCCTGTTCCTTCGGCATCGGGCCAGGCCCGTTCGGATAAGCCAGAGTAACGACGGACTGTGGCGTCTTGGAGCGGACCAGGCGATTATTAAACTGGCAGCGGACATTCGTCTCGCCTCCCCGGAGGACGGGTCGCTGCTGCGGGAATCTCTGGAAATAATGGGGCGGCGAAGGATTGGGGAAGCGAAAATACTGGAAAATAACGCCATTCGACTCCGGTTGTCCAATACCTGGTATTTCCCCGAATCGGCAGGTCAGTGGCTCTCGATGTCGGTCCGTCGGATTCACTGGGAATACACGTTTTACCGCGACGGGCGTTGGGTAACCGACGTAACAATAAACAATGCCGGCGGTAAGGTTATCTCGTCGGTGCGGATCACCGTCCCGCAGGAGGCGGTTTTTTCGGATGGTCGGCGTGGTCGGGTCAGGCATGAGAGGCAATTTGCCGGATCAGTGGGACGGTGGAGTTTTTTGATTGCGCCCGAAACGACGCACAGGAAAAGGTACGAGGCGAATTACGCCGGACCAGGTCGGGTCAAAATACGCATTGGCGGATTGGATGAGGCTGAAGGCGATACGGACGGCGACGGCTTTGACCAGTCCCAGGGCTGTTATTGCCTGCGGGCCAAGGCCGGTCACTGCCGGTTTATGCTCGTGCCGGACGATATGGGTCTGGCTGGTGCGGTAATCCGCGTTGCGGGAAGATGGAACTCGGACGTAACGGCCAATTCCGAAGGTCTGGCCCTGCGAAACCTGCTGCGGCTGACTGACGGGTCGGTTCTGTTTGTCCTGCCGGAAATTGCGAATAGGCCGAAGTGGGTGGAAGTAACCGGATCAGCGCCGTCAGGGGGCGAATAAGCGGGTAGGGTGAGTCGGAGCGCAGCAGAGGCCCACCTTTTCCTTCGCAGCAGGTAGGGTGTGCAGGAAAAAGAACCTGCCGCACCCTACGCTTCGCTCCGCCCCAGCCTGCACTGTACGTGTTTTGTTCTTACATTCAACACAAGAGGCGGGGCGGACCGGTCGATATTCAAATATGTCTCTACCCGGAGACCCATCTGTCAACCACCAGGGACGACGATAGGTTCTCCTTGACAACGGACTGTATAACCATGTTAATGTTCAGGGCCAGGCGTTCAGTTATTCAGGGAGCGTTTCAATGGTAGGGGAAATTGTGGCTTAAAATACGGATATTGACCGAGCGGTTTTTGTCAGCCGGTAACCGGTTGTGGTGAACTACGAATACGGCAGCGTGATATGAAAGGTTTGACCGTGAGAAAAGAAAGATTGTCTGCGGTTGTTCTTTGGTCGGCGGCAGCGGTTGTATTGTTGGGGTTGTCGGGTTGCGAGGGAGAAATGGGCTGGTGGAGCTGGTGCGATCCGAGCAAGGGAATCCGCACGCCCGAGCAGAGCATGATTAATCCGATCTATTCGCAGGTCGGATTGGGCGACAAGACTGAGGAACTGTTGCCCAACGCGACCTTTCCCACACTGGAAGACCTCAAGTATGCCGAAGAGGATTACATCATCGGTCCGACGGACTTCCTGAGAATCTCCGTACTGGATCTGCTCCAGACCGGTGTAGAGACGATCATGGAAAGGCAGGTCAGTCACAGCGGTCAAGTCGATCTGCTGCTGGTCGGGAGTATAAAGGCCGACGGTCTGACCAAGGACCAGCTTGTCGAGGATATAAAGGACGTCTATCGGCGGGATTTTCTAAAGGATCCGAATGTGTCGATAATGGTGGTCGCTCCCCGCCAGAACATCTTCAGCATCATGGGCGCGATCAGTCGTCCCGGCACCTACGGTATCATGCGAAAGGATTTTACACTCATGGAGGCGCTGGCCCTGTCCGGGGACGTCGGTCAGGTCAATATTGATTGGCTCTATATCTATCGTCCCTCGAAGGATGCCAGAAAGGTGAAAACCGCGGCGCCGGTCGAGAAAGAAGAGCTTCCTCCCTTGCCGACTATCCCCGACGTCGAACCGGCGCCCAGGCCGGCGACCGCGCCAGCGCCTAAGCCGGCGACCACGCCGGCGACCGACACGGCGCCTTCGACTAAGAAAGCCGCCGGGACGCAGGAGCAGCTGGACGACCTGGTCAAGGTTATTACTTCGACCGGTACCGAACCGATTCGCTCTGAGGCCCCGGCCGCTGTGAAACCATCAGTCGCAGGCTCTTCAGCGCCACGGACTTCCGTCGAAACGCCGTCCAGGCCGCCAGCGGCGCTCGATAAACCTGAAATGTCGAGGAAGGAGACCGGCGCCCGCGATATCAAAGCGGCTGCCGTAACCTATAAATGGGCCTATTCGAATGGGCGGTGGATACGCGTTCCCCAATCGACGACGCAAACTACGTCGATACCCCTGCCCCGCAGGGAAGGCGCCGGCGACAAGGACAGGTATGGATGGTCCAAATGGAATATGTCCCACCTGTCGAGGATTATCGCGATAGACCTTAAGGAGCTTAAGGCCGGCAATCCGCGCATGAATGTCATCATCAGGGATGACGATATTGTCTATATCCCGCCGCTGAAGATGGGCGAGTTTTACATGATGGGTGAAGTGCTGCGCCCGGGCGCTTACAGCCTGACGGGGCGGAGAATAACGGTCAAAATGGCACTGGCGTCGGCGGGAAACCTCGGACCTCTGGCCTGGCCGAATAACTCGATCCTCATCCGGCGAATCGGACGCGACCAGGAACAGATCATACCTCTGCGACTTCAGAATATCCTCCAGGGACGGGAGCGGGACATTTTTCTTAAACCCAACGACATAATCGCCGTAGGAAGTTATTGGGCGGCGCCGTTCCTGGCCGTCTGGAGGAACGCGTTCCGTCTGACGTACGGGTTCGGATTCATCTATGACCGCAATTACTCCGAGATGGAATTCGAGGTTCCGCTGTTGGCGCCGAAGAGCGACGCGAGAAAGTCGTGGTAAAGGTCCCGGCTTCAAAGAATACATTCGCCGCCGAACTGCACTGACAGGGCAGTTATAAGGATGCCGAATTTTCATGACAAACTCGTCCGGGAAAACCGGTTTGGATCAGGGAGCGTCAGGGCGGCAAGCCTCTGCCCGGGATTCACTTTCCCCGGCCCGGTCCGCCGTCGGAGGTGAGGAGCCACGGGGCATTACGGCGCTTTCGGGCGCTCGCCTGGCCGACATGATCGAGCCGGACCGGACCGTCAGCCTCACCGAGAGTTTCCCCACCGGCACGCTCATCAAGATCGCCGTCCTGACGGTACTGATTGTCCTGGTGAACCTCCGGCATATCGATTGGCTTGTCAAAAAATGGATTGCAGACCCGGACTGGACCCACGGGTTCATCATCCCGCTGTTCAGTCTGTACCTGCTGTTTGTCCGGCGGGTCGAACTGATGGAGGCTCCGAGGAAAACCTGTCGGGCCGGGGCGGTATTGATGTTCCTGTGCCTGGCGGGGCAGTTTCTGTGGATATATCCGGGCAAGAATTACTGGCTCAGCCAGGTGTCCATGGTCGGAGTGCTCATGGGACTGGTGCTGTACCTGGCGGGGACGAAGGTTGTCCGGATAACCTGGCTTCCGATACTCTTTCTGGTCTTTGCGCTGCCGCTTTCACCGAGGCTGTATTCCCAGATCGCCCTTCCGCTTCAGAACATGGCGGCAAAGGGAGCGGTGATACTGCTGAAGCTGAAGGTGGATATCTCCAGCGAACAGAGCGGACTGCACCTGCTAAGCCGGTCGAATGTCCCGCGCGATCTGACCGTGGCCGAGGCATGCAGCGGGATGCGCCTGCTGATGGCGTTCTGCGCCCTGGGCGTGGCGATGGCGTATCTGGACTACAAGCCTGTCTGGCAGAGAGTCATCCTGGTGGCGGCGGCCGTTCCGATCGCGATTTTCTGTAATGTCATTCGCGTCGCGATAACGTGCTGGATGTACTATATCGACCAGCCCGAACTCGGGCAGAAGTTCATGCACACCTTCACGGGGATCCTGATGCTGGCGCCGGCCTTCGGCATGTTGTGGTTGCTGGCCTGGATTCTTCAGCACATTTTCGTGGAAGCCGACTCCGGCGGCGATTCGCATTCGCCTTCCGGGCGCATCGGCGCAGGCGCGGAGGAAGGCTCATGACGACCGGCGCCGAACAGAGCGGAATGCTGTCAGAAAAGGCGACGTCCCCTGATTCGCCGGACCGCTCCTCCGGTCTCAACAGGCGCGGATGGATACACTTCGGACTGGCTGCAGGCGTACTGCTGATTGCCGCGACGGGATGGAATGTCGCAATGGTCCGCTGGAAATGGGCGCTGGCCAAGATGCCCGTACCCAGAGGCGAACATCTCGAAGTGCAGGAATTCCGCCTCATGAACTTTCCAGACAAACTGGGACCTTACGTCATGGTCGGCGACGGGTCGGTTATACTGCCCGAAGACCTGCTGGATAGCCTCGGTACCAAGGCCCACAGCGAGAACTGGTATTGCATGAAGAAGTATCGTATTCCGGACCCTTCCAGGTTCGACGGTGCGCAGTATGTCTCGCTCGACATCACTTATTACACCGGTCTGCTGGACGCCATCCCGCACATCCCGGAAGTATGCATGGTGGCCGGCGGAGCCGTTGTGGACACCTCCGAAAACGCCCAAATCGATATAACCGTTCCGGGCGCGCCGGAATCCTGGAGGAATGTCAAGGTCAGGCGTGTAACCTTTATTAAAAATAGTCGGAAATTCCGTCAATATTACTTATTCAGCATGAACGGTACGCCTGTTACCGACTGGAAAGTCATTCGCGGCAAGTTCATGCTGCCCTGGGTGAGGTATTGCTTTTTTGCGAAGATCCAGATCGGGGCGCTGTCGTCACAGGACGATGTCTCTATCAGCGATAAACTCTGCCGGGATTTTCTGACTCATGCGCTTCCGGCAGTACTCAAATTCCTCCCCACTGCCGAATATGTGAAGAAACTCGAACAGGGGCACGGTTCCTGACGATATGAAAAGACAGGATGTATGGAATAAAACATGGCTGGAAAAAAACGACTTAACAAGACGGTAATAATAATTCTTGCTTCGGTTCTCGTGCTGCTGGTAACCGGGGCTCTCGGCGTATGGATTTACAAGCGTCCCAAGGACCCGGATGTTTGCGCCGAGCGGGCCGCCGAGTTCCTGAAACAGGGCAACTATGAACTGGCCGTCAAGAATTACTACCTGGCGAAAAACGCCGTCGGGCCGGATGATTCACGCAAACCGGAGTACCTCCTGGCATGGGCCGAGACGATGCTGGAATGGCGTCGAAAGGGCGAAAATATAGGACCGGCCCAGAAAAACCAACTTTTCCATACCGCTCGCAGCGCCCTTAAGGATGCGGTGCGATTCAAACCGGATTACGTCAAGGCCAGGCGGCTCCTTACCCAGTTGGAATATGCGATGGGTCGGGGCGGCGGCGACTGGTCGGGGTACCTCGATTCGGTCGGCAAACTCCTGGAACTGGTTCCCGAAGATCACAAGGTTCTCTTTCAGCAGGCGTGGGTCAAGGGCGAAATCGCAAAGACCAGACCCGAATATCTTGCCCCGGCCATGAAGGATTTCACTGCACTGGTCAAGCTGGCGCCCACCCAGGAGCAATACTGGATTGAGCTGGCTCGCATGTATCAGCTGTACAGAGGCGAGAGGGCTGATTGGTTCGAACAGGCCGAGAATACGTATAAAGACGCACTGAAGGCCAATCCGAAATCGGTCAGGATCAGAATTGCCTACGCGCGTTTGCTTCAGCAGAAGGACGAACGCAAGAACGAGGCCCTGAAACTGCTCACCGACGCCGTCGAGTTTCAGGAACCCAAGGAAATCGGCGCGCATCTTGCACTGGCGATGTTCCATCAGCAAGAGGGCGAAGTGGATAAAGCCGTCACCTGGATAGAGAAGGCTCGTGAGGTAAATCCGGAGGAGCATAGCAGTTACGTCGGCCTGGCGCAAATACACATTGCCCGCAGGGACTTTGCCAAAGCCGAGTCCGTCCTGCTGAAGGGTCTGGAAGTAACCAGGAAGAATCTGGGTGAGGGGGCAAAAGACAACAAGGCATTAAACCGTTATAACGGTATTATGCTGCTGAACAATCAGCTCTGCGACACCCTTCTGTCCAAACCGTCAAAAGGCGACGAGAGGAAAAAGAACCTTCAAAGGGTCAGGGACGCCCTGAAGGAAATGCGGAGCATCAGGGACAATAAAAATCTTCACAAGATATTTACCGCCAGAATTACCCCTTACGTCACCAAGGTCGAGGGGCGTATAGCCCTGGCTGAAGGCAGGCGTGTAGAAGCCGAAAAACTGCTCCGCCGGGCATACGATTCCTTCACGACGATAGACGGGCGCCCCTTCTTCGAGCGAACGACGGCGGTGTTGCTGATTAATCTGTACGCCAACACCGGCCAGCCCGGTAACGCCCGGGAGATCCTGGATCGATATCAGCGGTACAGCGGCGGCAGCCCCAATACGCTGATGGCTATAGTGAAACTGCACATCGAGTCCCGCAGTTACACCGAAGCTCAGCGCCTGCTGAACGTAATTCTGGAAAAAGACACAAGCGAGAAGACGCTGTCGCTGAAGGCGGCGCTGGAGATCGTTACCGGTCGGTCCAATCGTATTCCCGCCGAGATGAGGGAACTGGACAGCCTTGCGATGAAACTGTTCCTGCGTCGCGGGCAGCAACTCTGGCTGGAAGGCGAATCCGAAGCGGCGATCCGCCTGGTCGCCGACGTCCTGGACAGGGAGCCGAAGCACCTGGGCGCGATGATGCAATTAATCAGATGGCACATGCTTCGCAACGAGGTTACCGAGGCAAAGGCCATATTCGACCATGCCGGAAAGGTTTTTAAAGACAAGCCCGCCGTGCAGAAACAACTGTTGATGCTGATTGAGACGAACCGGGGCAAGTTACTGGCCCAGCAGTTGGAAATGGCGTCAAAGATGACCGATCCGGTCCGCCGGGCGCTGTTGACCGCAAGCATCTACCGTTCCTTCGGGATGGAGAAGAAACAAATCGAGTATCTCAAACAGGCCGAGGTCAAGGACCCCCGCAACAAAACAGTTATCCGCCAGATGTTCGAGTACTCGCTGAACAAGGAAGACTGGAAATCGGCCCAGAAGTACGCAGACGCCGCCGTCGAAGTCAATATCGACTACGTCGGCGGCAGGATGTTCCGAGCGCGTCTGGCCGCTGTGCGCCGAAAGTATGACGAAGCGATACGCCTGACCCACGAGGCTCTGGAAATTCGCCCGAGGTTCAGCCACGGGTACTCCTTCCTGGGCGATTGCTACCTGGCCGTCGGGAAGATAGAGCAGGCCCGGGAGCAGTACAGCAAAGCCTATACCCAGAATCCCTCCAATCTGCAGGCCTTGTTAGGCATGATCCGCGTCAACGAGATTACCGGCAAGTACGATGAGGCCGCCCGCTGGATCAAACTGGCGTACAAGTTCGCCCCCAGAAATCCCCTGATCCTCGAAAAATACCTTCGTCTCCGCGACTCGGTGAAGGATCCGGAGAAGGTAATCAAGCAGCGGGAGATGGTGCTTAAGTCTCAGCCGAACAATTTGGCCAACATCTCTCACCTGGCCATACTGTACGAGCGGACCGGACGGATGAAGAAGGCCGAATGGGCCTTCCGCGCCATGATGCGGATTTCCAGGGGTAAGCCGCTGATGGTCGGGGCGCTTGCCGATTTCCTACGCCGCAGGGGGCGCGACGTGGAGGCGCGGGCATTGCTGGCTAAGAATGCCGCCACGGCCGAGGATAAGGTACTGGCGCACCTGCTTTGGGCCGGATACCTTGACAGCGCCGGCGACGCCGAACAGGCAAAAATAGTTTATCAGAAGGCCCTTACCGCAAATCCTTCCAATGCAAGAATATATCTCGGCCTGGCCCAGTTCACCGCTCGCCACAGACAATGGTCAAAGGCCGCCGACTATCAGAAAAAATACATCAACCTCGCCGGCGACAAAGCCATTCCTCAGGCCCGCAGAGACTTCGTCATCTACCTGATCGAGGCGAATCGGGACAAAGAGGCGGAGAAAGAACTGTCCGGGATACTGGAAAAAAACCGAACCGATGTGGAAATGCTGACTCTGATGGCCAAGATCCGCATCAAACAGAAGGACAACGCCGGAGCAATGGAAGTCCTGAATCGCGCGTTGCGGATTCATCCGACTTATTTCCCGGCCCTGATTTACCGGTCCGACGTTCACTGGCTCAATGGTAACAAGACCCGGGCCATAGCGGATCTGGAGGCGGCAGTACGCGCCGGCGCAGGAGCGACTATCGCGGTCCGTCTGGCGGGAATCTACAAAGCTATGGGCAATTACGCAAACGCCCGGAATGTCCTGCGGGGTGTGTTGTCCAAGGACCCCACGAACCTCCATGCGTTGAAGGCGATGATCGGATTATATAAGAGCCAGAAGCGATGGGTGTTGATGGAGCCTGTGCTGAAGACAGGAAGGAAGGCCTATCCGAAGAACCTGTTTTTCCTGCAAAACGAAGTGGGTATGTGGCTTGCGCAAAAGCTCCCCGCAAAGGCCCTGGCGCCCGCCGAGACAGCATTAAAACTGTACCCGAAGCATCCCAGAGTAGCCCTTTTGTGGATGCAGGTGCTGGTCGAGGCAGGGTTGTATAACAAGGCCCTGTCGGCGGGACAGAGTATGCGGACCCGCAAGGACGTCGGTCCTGAGGTAATGGCCGTATCCGGTCGGGCGTTGGCAAAACTGGGTCGGGGCGCCGGGGCGGATGCGGATTTCGCCGCCGCCATCAAAAACGCCAAACCAGGTCGGCAACTTCACTTCGTCCTTAGTCAGATTCGATTGACGTACCCGCCCGATAAGATAGTGGAGAAACTGACCCGCTGGGCCGGCATTCGACCCGGGCAGTCCCAGATACACGAAATGACGGGCAGAATCCTGATGATGCAGAATAAGAACACCTCTGCGGTCGAACATCTGAAAAAAGCCCTTGCCAATGCCCGAACCGACCGCGACAGGGCGATCATCAAGCGGAATATGGGCATGGCCTATTTCAGATTGAAGCAATACGACCAGAGCCTGAAAATGTACCAGGATACACTGAAGATAAACCCATCCGACGCCGGTACGCTGAACAATCTCGCCTGGCTGCTGGCCTCTAACTTCAAAAGGCCCGACAAGGCGGTACCCTATGCCAAAAGGGCGGCCGAAATGATGCCTGACGATGTTAACGTGCAGGATACCTACGGATACATTCTCCTGTTGAAGGGTAATTACGATGAAGCCCTGAAGGTGTTGAACCGATCTATTATCATCAAGGCAATACCGGCAAACAGGTTGCATTTGGCCCAGACTTACGAGAAGATGGACCGCAAAGAAGAAGCCTTGCGGCAATACAGGCAGGGCTGGAAACTTATAAAAAATAACCCGAAAGATCCTAGTTACCGGGAACTTCGCGACGGTGTCAAAAGACTCGGCGGGGCGCCCGGTGGGAGTGTTCAACCATGACAATGATACCTACTCGTGATCAGTCGCCGCATCTGGCCGGACCGTCGAAGCGTCCGCTGAGACCGTCTCGCCCCGGAGGGGTCGGGACCGGACTTACGCCACGCGACATCTGGCGCATCATCCGGAAACGGAAATGGCTGATTATCCTGCCGTTTGTGATATGCCTGTCCCTAACGACGGCGGCGACGTTCCTGTGGTGGAAGTTTGCGCCCGGATATACCGCCAGGGCGTTTCTTGCCATCTCGCCGCCGCCGGCGACCCTGATGCGCGCCGGGGCGACGCCGATCTACGGTAAGGACATCATCGAGCGATACAAACGAACAAAGGCCGCCCTGGTCAAACATCTGGAAGTTCTGAGAGGCGCCGCCGATGACTCCAGAATAATGGGAGATGAGAAAGACCCACCCAAAAAATGGTACCTCAAATACAAAAATAAAATTCTCCAGCAACTCGATGAGGATATTAAGGTCTCTCTCATGCCGGACACGAACACTATTCAGTTGTCCATGACGGGAAGGAACAGGCCTGAACTTGCCGACATCGTCAATTCGGTTGCCGACAGCCTCGTCAGGTTCACCATGCGAGGACCGCGCAAAGCCCGCAAGGAAAAAATCAACAAACTGACCTCCGAAAAAAACAGAATAATGGTCAAGCTGAACGGCCTTCGCCAGGAAATGTCGTCACTTAAACAGCGCAGTATTCCGGCGATGCGGGAAACGCAGAACGTCATCACCCTCAAACTAAATATGCTCACAAAGGACATCCAGGAAGCGCAGATGGAGAAGAAGGAAGCCGAAGAGGCGCTGGTGTCCTATCAAAAACAGGTTGAGGAACTCAAGAAACAGATCGAAAGCGGCAAGCAGCCCCAGATAACCGACCCCAACGTCCTCCAGGCGGTGGAATTTGACGGTACGCTCCGCGGTTTGAAGGCCCAACTGGCAAACCTGGAAACGAGTCTGTTCAACGCCTCGGAGAAATACCAACCAAAGCACCGCGAGATTCAGAATATCGAAAGGCTTATAGAGGCTACGAAAATACAGATAGGAAAGAGGGAAAATCATATAATCAATTCGCAGTTTGCGATGCTCGGTCAGGGTCGCCATATGATGGCCGCTATGGCCAATGGGAAACTGGACGACCTTACTGTACGTCTCGAACGGGTCCAGTCCGACGCCAAGGACCTGGAGGCCGCCCTGGGGCGTATCACTACAATCAGGTTTGAGATCGATGATTACCAGAGGGAAGTCAGCCAGATAAGTATTGCCGTACGCGATCAGCGACTGTTAGGCTCCAGGCCCGGAAAGGAAGGGGAGGAGACAGGACCTGTAACTGTTGAGGCCTACGCCACCCCGCCGCGTCCGGACCAGTGGTCCCAACCGAAGTGGAGCCTCATGATACCGCTCGGGGCTTTCGTCGGCCTGGCGATTGGTTTCGGTCTGACATTCCTGCTGGAGTTGACCGACACGTCGGTAAAAGGCCCCAGCGACCTGGCAAGGCGTATCGATCTTCCGCTGTTGGGAATGGTGCCGCACAGGGACGACATGGACGAGGAGATTGACGATTTCAGTCGCGTCACTTTACTTGCCCCGCATTCCCCTGCCGCAGAAGCGTTCCGGCAGATACGGACGAATCTTCTCTTCAGCGGTCCGGCGCAGCAGCGAAAAAGCCTGCTGGTCATCAGCCCTTCTCCTCAGGACGGTCGGACTACGGTCGTGATGAACCTGGCGGTGTCGATGGCTCAGTCCGGTCGGCGCGTGCTGGTGGTGGACGCCAATTTCTACAAACCCGCCATCGCGCAAATGTTCCCGCAGGCGTCCGGCGAGGGACTCTCGTCGGCCCTTGTCGGTCAGGCGAAATGGCAGGACGTCGTCTCGACCACCGACGTGGACAAACTCAGTGTGATTACCGCCGGACCACTGCCGCCAAACCCCGCCGAATTGCTGGGGTCGGATGCCATGAGCCGGCTAGTCTCCGAAATGACCGCCGAATATGACCAGGTTATCTTCGACGGCCCACCGGCGATGGTCGTATCCGATACGTGCGTCTTTTCCACAAAGGTCGATGGTGTTATAATGGTGGTGCGCGCCGGCTCGAACAGTGTCGGCATCGTGCAGCGGACCGCCGATCGTGTCAGTCAGGTCGGCGGTCGTATCCTCGGACTCGTCTTGCAGGGAGTTCGCGTAACCGCCGGCGGATACCTGCGTAAAAATTACGAAACATTCTACGAGTATCACCAGAAGTCACTGCCGTAGTAGTACTCTGTCAATCATCAATTTGTGGTGGCACAGGTTTGTAACCTGTGCGGCTGACACAGGTTACAAACCTGTGTCACCAGCAGATTCAAGGTTGACAGAGTAGTAGATTAATACCGGATTACCGGAGTGCCGTCGGAACCGTATCTGGTATTCTGGTCTTACGGTATTCCGGCGCCGCCAGCGTAGCTCAACGGTAGAGCACGGCTTTTGTAAAGCCGGGGTTGTGGGTTCGATTCCCTCCGCTGGCTTGACTGGGCCTGAAAAACTGGTATTATCCATGGCCCCGTTTGGGAGTGTGCCCGAGTGGACAAAGGGATCAGACTGTAAATCTGACGGCGTACGCCTACGGTGGTTCGAATCCACCCGCTCCCAGTCTTCGTTCGCCGGAAAGCGGCGAACTTCGCCTTGACAAGCCAGTCTTCGTTCGCCGCTTTAGGCGAACGAAGACTGCCACGGCGTAGCCCGAAGGGCGAAGCCGGGCTTCGCTCTTCGATCTACGCCCTGGCAGGCCGGACTTTCGCTCTTCGATCTACGCCCTGGCAAGCTTGGCTATACCCCTCCAACGAAGTGGTAGTCGTAGGGTGTGGGAGGTTCTTTTCCCTGCACCTGCCTACCGGCAGGCAGGCACCGAACGCCATTTATTAATCGCTACAAACTGCGACGCAGCGGGATTGGGGATTGGTAGCAATATCAATGGACCGGACGGATGAGGCAATGGCGATTATAAAAGACCTGATGATTACAGAGTAAAACGGGAAGAAACCAGTCCGGTTTTTCTTGCAGTTAGTCGGTTAGTAAGGCGAGCCAATGCTACTCTACGAAGTAGCATTGCTATGTAGCACGAGCCGGCCCGCGACCTTCGCCTGATTGTAAATATATATCGTGCTTGACTAAATCAAGGTCAGGCAGTACAATGCAGGACGAGTTGAGTTGCCTGAGCGGTGTAACCGGGCAGGGTTGTCTGGGAAATCCCGGATGGTCATGCGTGTCGCGGATGTCTGCGACATGCTGTCGCGTACTCACGCGGATATAGGGCTGGGAGAAGTTCCCGGTCCACTTACAAACGGAGGATATGCACCATGAGGAATCTGCTTATCGCACTTGTTACCCTGGCATGCTTTACCGCTTCGGCAGGCGCCGACTATATCGGATTCAGCCAGGCGGAAGGCTATGATTACGGCCCGCTCAACGGTCAACCCAGTTCGGGCGGCACATGGAGTTGCACGAGTGACTGCGGCTCAAACATCTTCAATGTCTGGCAGTCCGGCTCGCCGCCTCACATGGACAGTCTTCTCAGCATCTATATTTCAGGTCAGCACGGCCCTTCATCCGAACTCGTTACGCCCGACTACGCCACCAAGCGGATGATCCCCGTGACGGAGGCCTTCACCGCAACCTTCACCGCGGCCTTCACTTTCAGCTTCAACGGTCAAGGCGACAGCGATCAGCAGACGAGCATCGCTCTGGGCCAGGCCAGCGATTCCGGCTGGGGGCCTTACCTGGGGCTGAACAAGACCAGCGCCACCTCACTGGCGGCTCATGATGGCGCCGGCTGGACGGAGTTGATCACGGGCCTTGCCTTCACATGGTACGACGTCGAGATCACCGGCGATATCGACACGGACCTGTTTGACCTTACGCTTTACCGGGAAGACCAGCGAGACGCTGGCGATCCCTCCGCCGGCCGTCTGCTGCAGGTGTATGGCCTGGCTTTCCGTGACAGCCCTACGGAACTGGCCTATGTCATGCTGACGAACGAAGGATCAAGCAAGGACACGGGCGCATATTCGCAACTCTATGATGATCTGATGCTGATACCCGAGCCTGCCAGCCTCTATGTGCTGGCCGTGGGCGCGATGGCGCTGATCCGCCGCAGGCGGAAGTAACCAGTAAGGGGACGGGTTTAAAACCTTTTTGGGTATCATATTGGGCGAATTCGCCCCAAAAGCAACAAAATAGGTTCCTGACCCCTGTAATCCCCTCAATGTTTGAGGCAGCAACTTACGAACTGGGCGAAGGTCATCTGCATCGGATCCTTGCCTTGGTATGCCTCTTCCAGCCTGCCTTCGTCTATATGCACACCGAGCTCCTTCTCCAACTCAATTATGACCTCTATCAGATCGACTCCATCAAGGCCGAGAGCACAGAGAGACTCCACGGAGTCAGACGGATGGATGCTGTCCGGAGGCACACCGGCCGCCCGGGCCATGGCCTTCCGAATCGCCAAACAGGCACGTCGCTGACGAGGGGGGATCGCCAAGTTCGAGAGAAACGCCTCATCAGACATCGGGTCATGAGCCCGCAAATGGTGCTTACGACACAAACGCATTCGCCACCACATGAATCCGCCCATCACAACAGCAATGGTCAGCACCACAGCAGTGAATATCGGGAAGCCTGTATGTGTGCCAAACATCGTTTTCGTCCAGAACAGAGCGCCGGTACCCATTCTGTAAGAGCGTACATCCGAGCATCGGTTTGTGGCAAGCACATTGGGGATTAAAGTCTTAGGGTGTGCAGGAAAAAGAACCTGCACACCCTACCAGCTTACGAGCCGCGACCGTCGTGAGGGAGCGGTCATTAAGATTTTCACATCGGTCTGACCGCTCCCTCACGGTCGCGGCTCGTTTATCTCCCACAAGCACAAAAACTTTGTGCGCCCGGTATTATTTACCACGCTTACGGACTGCGCCTGCGGCGAATCAGGACCAGCCCGCCGACGGCCAGCAGCGACAGCGTCGCCGGTTCGGGGATCTGAACTCGCCAGGCCGTCGTTGAGTAATTGCTCTGCTGGTCGAAAGTCTGCGTGAAATACGCGTAATCGTCTATCAGGACAACCGGATTCATGTAGTCGGTTTTCACCGGCGGACTGAATTCGCAGGAATCCCACGTTTCCGTTTCGGGATCGAATATGTAGGCCATGGTGTTCGGAACCCAGTTGCCGGACACATCCATCTTGCGCGCCGTGAACAACCAGACCTTCTCATCATAGACCACGGCCTGTGACCAACTGAACATCACGGGCGTATCACTATCGCAATACGTCCAGCTGTCGGCAGCCGGGTCGTACACCTGGACTTTCCTGGTCCAGAAGTCGTCGGGTTCGCTGATACTGTGCAGCCCCCCGAAGACCCATATCTTCCCGTCAAGGGTTACGCAGGCGGTGGTCCGCACAGACAGAAGCATGTCCGCCTTTTGCACCCACGAATCGCCCGTCTCGTCATACTGATACACGTGTTCGTAACTCGGGCCGTAACCGTGTCGGCCGCTGAATACGTATCCTTTGCCGGCGCAGACGGCGCTGAGCGGGTCCCACGTATTAACGGGGAAGTTCCCCATGGATGTCCAGGAGTTCGAGGCCGGGTCGTAGCGGTCAACCGTATTCCTGAATTGAGCGTTTCCGGGGCCTTCTCCGCCGACGGAGTACAACCGGCCGCCCAACGCAAACGCGCCCAGCCCGGCCGCCGCCGCCGGAGAATCAGCCCTCGTCGTCCAGGTGTTCGTCGAGGGGTCATAGGCCTCCAGAACCGAAGTCCTGCCGCCTCCCGTTGAGACACCGCCCCATACATAGAGTTTTCCGTCGCAGGCTGCGGCTGCGGCGTTATTGTGAGGGACGCTCATCGGGGATATCAGTTCGCCGACGAGAGAGCCGCCGAGCGCAGCGCCCTGCAAGGCAAACGAAATCACAAAGATTGTGACGAAGGATTTTAATATCCTGCTTGTCGTGAATTCCATCATTATT
>DAOVFI010000136.1 GCA_030673005.1 Planctomycetales bacterium | reverse complement strand
TTGTCGTCGTTGCATGTCCATCCGCAGGAAAAGACCACCTCGCCGACGTCCCCGACCCGTTCGTACGCCTCCTGCGGACTGAAGACCCATTCGTCCCCGCGGCGGAGGATTTTCGAGGGATCTTCCCGGTCCAGCAGCGCCGTTCCGAGCCTGTAGATGCTCCCGGCTGCGGTCTTGCGGACACCGTGATAGAGGATAAGCCATCCTTCGGACGTTTCTATCGGCGGCGGTGAAAGGCCGATCCTGTTTGCGTCCCACCAACCGCCCCTGCGCGCCCGCATGAGGATGCGGGAGTCGCCCCAGTGTTTCAGGTCCGGCGAGAACGACAACCACATGTGGGCCGGTATGTGCTCATTGACCAGACCGTATGGGCGGTGGATCATGGCCCATCGCCCGCTGAACTGAACGGGAAAAATGGCGGCGTCTTTATCCTCCGGCGGCATTGCCGGTCCCAAACGCTCGAATTGCCTGAAATCGCGCGTCTTGGCAATCGAAACCAGCGGACCGGCTTCGCTGTAGGCGGTGTAGGCGATGAGATACTCGCCGGTATCGGCGATAAAGGTAATTCGCGGGTCTTCGACGCCCCAGAGTTCTTCGGGGTGGTTGATCGGGTCGGCGCCGAAGGTCGGTTCCGGGTCGATTTGCCAGTTTGTAATTCCGTCGTCGCTCCTTGCGGCGCACAGGTGGCTGATTCCACGCCGGTCCTCGACGCGGACCAGCAGGAGCGTTTTTCCGTCTATCCCCGCCTGACCGGCGGGCAGGTTCACAGCCGCGGCGTTAAAGACCGAATTGACCGGGTAAGGCCAGTCATCAACCGTTAATATCGGATTGGACGGATGCCTGGTAAATAATTCGCGCGAACCGTTGCTCATTTTTTCTCCGGCGACAAGTCGGTTGAGTGGCACGGTCAAGTCGGAGACTTGGCCGTGAACGAGCGGCGCCACGGCCAAGCAAGGTCAAGGCCAAATGGCCTTAACCTTGCTTGACCGTGCCACCCGACTCATCAAATCAGGTGTTATATAATAAAGCCTTGTTACCGGACATTATCGGAAGGATTTACTGCAACTTTTCGTAAGGCCACATTGCGACGCCGCCGTCCATTACGCGGACATTCTCGAAGCCGGCGGCCTGGAGTATCAGGGCGGCCTCGTAACCGCGAAGAGAAATCTTGCAAAATGCAATGATTTCCTTGTCTTTGGGGAGTTCGCTCATCCGGTTGCGAAGCGCGCCCAGCGGGATCAGGGTCGAACCGGGCAGGCGGACCTGGTCGTATTCGCCCTGGCTTCGGACGTCGAGAAGGACGAAATCCTTTTTTTCCTGGAGCATCCGATAGACTTCGGCCGATGGGACGCCGACCATGTAGCCATTCAGTTTGTTCTTGGCGACGTTGGCGGCGGTGATGATGTTGTCCATTGCCGGCGAGAACGGCGGCGCGTAGCACAGGTCAACATTTGCAAGGTCATCGACAGTCATGCCGGCGGTGATTGCCATGGCGGCGACGTTAATTCTCTTATCGCCGTCGCCTGGCCCGGTTGCCTGGGCGCCGAGAAGTCGCCTTGTCTTGCTGTCTGCGACGAGTTTCAACAGCAGCGGTTTTGCGTCCGGCATGAAGTGTGCCTTATCCGGCGCCGGGACAAGAGCGGTCGTAACATTGCATCCGAACTCGCGTGCGTCGGCTTCAGTCAGGCCGGTCCTGGCCACGCAGTAGTCGAAGACCTTGCAGACCGTACTTCCAAGGACGCCGGGAAAAGCGTCGTGTTCGTTGCAGAGGTTCATCGCTGCGACGCGTCCCTGCTTGTTTGCGGTCGAGCCGAGCGGTACATAGCACGGTTGTCCTGTAACGAGATCGACGCACTCGACGCAGTCGCCGGCGGCGTATATGTCCTTGTCGGCCGTCCGCATGTGCGTATCGACCTTGATAGCGCCGGTCTTGCCGATCTCCAGGCCCGCGTCCTTTGCCAATCCCACGTTCGGGCGGACGCCGATGGACATAATAACCATGTCGGCCGGGATGGGTCCCTTGTCGGTAACTACGGTGGTGACTTTACCGTCGCCCTCGAACGATTCGACCTTTGTGCCGGTAAGAACCTTCACGCCTTGCGATTCGAGGTGCCCGGCGACGAGGGCGGCCATTTCCTCGTCGAGAATGCGGAGTATCTGCGGGAGCATTTCCACGACGGTAACGCGGCAGCCTTTGTGCACAAGCGCCTCGGTTACTTCGATACCGATAAGCCCGCCGCCGACAATGACAACGTCCCGCGCCTTGTCTTCGGACAAAGCAGTCTTGATGCCTTCGGCGTCCTCGACGCCGTGCAGCGTGAAGATATTCCGCAGGTTCACTCCCGGAATCGGCGGTACGACGGGATTGGCGCCGGTGGCCAATACCAGTTTGTCATAGTCCAGCCAGGATTCCTCGTCACCTTCAAGGCTTCGGACGCGAACCCGCCTGCCCTTGCGGTCGATTTCCATCGCCTCGGTGCGGTTCAGTACGCGGACGTTCTTGACCTTCTGGAAGAAGGCAGGATCGCGCAGTACGCCGATCGGCGTACTCATGAGTTCGGCCTGTTCGACTACGACGCCGGAGATGTAATAAGGCAGGCCGCAACCGGCGTACGAGAGGAATTGACCTTTCTCGACGACGGTTACATCGGCCTCGGGTCTGAGACGAACGACTTTGGCTGCCACCTTGGGTCCGGCGGCTACACCACCGATAATGACGACTTTCAATGGATTGGACATGCTCGTATTTCCTTTCTGTACGTGCCTGTGAATTCAGTAAGACCGAAAGGAAATATAATAGGAACAAGCAGAGATAATTGCCAGTCGTAGTTGGAGGATGTACAGGTATTTTTTATGCCTGTCGGCAGACAGGTCGGCCCAGCCTCCCGCTGCCTACCGCTGCGGTGGTGTTGAAGTGCAGGGAAAAGATCGTAGCAGGACGGATAGGGGACAGAGGAGTTGTTGATAAAGTCGCTTATGCGGTCCGGCGTCTTCTTCTGCACCACAAGGCGAGACTTTATCAACAACCCCTCTGTCCTCCTGTGTCCGAAAGACCCCCGCTGCCTTTTTTCGCTTCCTATTGATGAACCGGGACCATTTCAGAGATTTGGCTTTCCGGTATGTCGCTGTCGGTAATTCCCTGAACTTCCTGCAAATTTTTTCCATGGAGTATTTCTTCAAGTGCGGAGACGCATTCCGGGTCGTATCCGTGCGGGGTGCATCGCCTCAGTTCGTTCAATGCCTCGACGGTCGGAAGGGCGGGTCGGTGAGGCCGATCGTGTGTCATTGCGTCGTAGGCGTCGGACGCTGCGAGGATTCGGGCGGTGAGGGGAACCTCGTCGCCTTTCAGGCCGTTAGGGTATCCTGTGCCGTTCATTCGCTCGTGGTGATAACGGATGGCAGGGAGCATCTCGGATAAGAATGTCAGCGGCTCGAGAATTTTGTATGAGGTTTCGGAGTGCTTCTTGAGCGTGCGGAACTCCTCATTGCCCAGGCGTGAGGGCTTGTTGACGATGTAGTCCGGGACTGACAGCAGGCCGATGTCGTGAACCTGCCCGATAAGGTCCAGCAGACGGCATTTCTCGCTGTCCAGTCCCATTTTTTCACCCATTTGACCGGCGAGCAGTCCGATGCGTCTGCTTCTGCCTCGTGTGTAGGGATCGCGGTCCTCGACGGCGGCCATTATCCGGCGGAGAACCTCGAAGTAATGGCGTTCTGCTTGCAGGGCCTCCTCGTGCGTAACCTTATGTTTATGGTGCAGTTCCCTGACGCCGCGTCCGACCTGAAGCATCGCTCCGACCGATAGCAGTACGACAATCACAGCCAGCATTACGGTGCCGCTGTGACTTTCCTGCAACACCATCGCGTAAACACCTAATGCGATGGCAACGGCGGATATCCCCATGGAACGCGCAATCCCGCCGGCATTGGCGACTAATTTGATTCGGCTTAACACTTCAACAATGCCCTCCGGTGAAAAACGCAATACCTTGTAATAGGAGCCTACGATTCCTCCGGCGCCATCGACGTGAATATTTGCTTTTTTTTAGCCGACGAGGGCACAATCTCACTTTGATGAGAAAATGAAGCGTTTGTATCGATTGGGTAAGAATATGCCAGGGTATGAGCGGGCAACCTTCCGGTCACCCGGTCCTTTTTACAATGATAGCGGTCAGGTCGTCGTCCTGGGGGACCGGGCCGGTGAACTCGAATACCTCCTTATGGAGGTTTTGTATGATTTCACCGGCGGGCAGGTCCCGGCAGCGGTGAAGGATATTTCTGATGCGTTCGGTGCCGAATTGTTGCCCGGTCCGGTCGGTTGCCTCGAAGAAACCGTCTGTGGTCAGCGCCATCATGTCTCCCGGTGCGAGTTGCCGTTCGACCTGTTCGTCGAAGTTGATTCCGGCGATGATGCCGAGTGGAAGCGTCGTCGCGGGCAGTTCGTCGAACTTATCCTCGGAGCGGTTATAGAAGATGATCGGGCCTTGCCCGGCGGAGGCGTATCGCACGGATCCCGCCGGTCCGTCCAGCAGCCCGAACAGGCACGTTACGAACCGCGATTCGCTCAAGTCGCCCGTCAGCAGGTCGTTGACCCTGGTCATTACGACGGGGATGTCCAGGTCGGCGGCGCTGAGCGCTCGCAACATCGCGCGTGCTTCGGCCACCACCAGAGCCGGACCTATCCCGTGCCCGGTTGCGTCGGCGAGAGTGAAGGTCCAGCGACCGCCGCCTATTTCAAGAAAATCGTACACGTCTCCGCCGGTTTCGTCGGCAGGGCTTGACCAGCCGGCTACGTCGAAACCTTCGACCTGCGGATTTTCCTTCGGCAGGATGTCCTGCTGTATCTGCCGGGCGATCTGGAGGGCGTGTTCCATCCGCTGTTTCTGGACGTAGTGTTCAAGCAGGCGCGCCCGCTGGAGCACGACGCCGGCCTGGGCGGCGAGTGTCTCCAGCAGCGTGATGTCATCGTCCCCGAATGGCCCGCCTTGCTTGTTGAGAACCTCCAGTACGCCGACAAGGTCGCCGGCGTATCCGAGCAGCGGAACGGCCAGGATGTTGTGTGTGCGGAAGCCAGTCCGGCGGTCCACGTCGCGGTTGAAACGCTCGTCGGCGTAGGCGTCGGATATGTTGAGCGTCTGCTTGCTCCGCACAACCGCTCCGGCGATGCCGATGCCGGCGGAAAAGCGGATCTCCTTCGCGCCGGCAGCTATCTTGCTGAACAACTCATCGCTGTCGGCGTCGTAAAGGAACAGCGTCGCGCGCTCCGCTTCAAGCAGTTCCATCGATCGGTCGATAATCACGCCGAGCAACTCGTCCAGGTCGCTCGTGGCGACCATGTCCCGGCTGATCTGAAGGACCTTTCCCAACGAAGTAATTTGTTTATCACGATCCGGCGAGGGCACGTGAAATCTCCAATAGATTGCATTGAGAATAATCGGACGCGGAGTCAACGTCAATTGAAGAAGATAATATCTGAATCCGGGAATCTTTTCAGAAACTCTTTCGTCTATAATCATAACGGTAAATAAAGGGAGAGACGATGGCGAAATATATAATGATGATAAGAACAACCTGCCTGGTATTAATGGTGGTTATTTCTTCTGCTGGTGCTGATGAGAAGCGGTCCCGGCTGGACTCATACGGCGATCCGCTACCGGCCGGGGCTGTAGGGCGGCTGGGAACGGTCCGGCTGAGGCACGGCGACTCGATATTTTCGGTTGCCTTCTCACCGGCCGGCAAGGTCTTCGCCACCGGCGGCGGGCGCGACGGAAAGATTGTCCTGTGGGACGCCGCCACCGGTAAAAGGACCGCGACTCTCATCGGCCATAAGCGCACGGTTGTATGCCTGGCCTTCTCGCCAAGCGGAAAGACACTGGCGTCGGGCGGGCAGGACAGGACGGTCCGCCTTTGGAACGTCGCCACCGGAAAGGAAATAGGGCGCACCACATCCAAGGGCAGGATCGATGCTCTGGAGATTCGCGGTGACGGAAAGGCTGTGGTGTTCGCTTTCTCCACGAGGTTGCATGTCTGGCATCCGGATCGGCCGAAGTCCGCTTCCGTTGAACTGGGTAGGCATAAGCGTCCGATCCGCGCCGCAGCGTTCCTGTCCGATGGTAATGCAATCTTATCAGGCGATATGGACGGAACCGTTCGGTTTTGGAACGCCCGAACCGGCAAGGGAACGGGGCAAATCAAATTGCCCGGCGGGACGATAAGCAGCATGACTGTCTCCCCGGACGGGAAACTACTTGCCTATGGTTGCAAGGACGGAACCGTTCGCTTCTGGTCGCTCGAAAAGAAGAAGGAGTTGTTCGCACTGGAAGGGCACAAGGCCATTGTGTCCTGCCTGACCTTTTCACCGGACGGGTCGATGTTGGCGGTCAACAGCGGCGGGGACAGCACCGTCCGGCTGTGGGACCTGGCGCGGCACGGGCGTCCCGCTCGTGATGCCTGCAAGGAAATCAGGCGACTTCCCGGCAGCGGGGGTAAGTGTAACTGCCTGGCGTTTTCTCCCGACGGCGAAACGCTGGCAATACTGCGGGCCGATAAGACCGTCGGCCTGTGGAACGTAAAGACCGGAAAATCGGTCCACAACTTCGCCGGACACACCGACCAGATATACGCCCTGGCCTTTTCGCCCGA
>DAOVFI010000576.1 GCA_030673005.1 Planctomycetales bacterium | reverse complement strand
GGTTGGTGGATGACGTTCATTACGTGAAGGTCGTCAGGGAAGTTTGGGGGCCACAGACCGGCAGATTCATCGACGCCGTTGGGGGCGTGCCGGAACCGGCAAGTTTGGTCCTGCTGGCTTGCGGCGCCGTTGGCGTGCTTTTCCGCCGTCGAGGGCAGAAGAGGTAGGACTATTTGACTCTTGGCCCTTTGCGGCCTTGTTTGCGGGGTTCGCAGGCGTCTGCCGACGCCTCCGAGCCCCGCCGCTGGGCAATAACCTTATCAGTAAATAAGAAAGCTTGAATAAACCATGCGTCGCAAGCAAGGTTTTACCCTAGTCGAGCTGCTTGTCGTGGTAGCGATCATTGCGTTATTGGTCAGTATCCTTCTGCCCAGTCTGGGTGCGGCAAAGGAATTGGCCCGCCAGGTGGTCTGCGCTTCGTCGCTGCGGAACCTGGGCCTGGCGGTGAACTTCTACACAAACGAAAATGACGATTGGCTGGCCTCGGCGGAGCCGCCGAATCGCGAGCCTGTCAGCGAACAACATTGGTTCATGAACGAAGGCTTACTGCAATATGTCGGCGTCTCACTGTCGTATGATGGCCAAGGGCAGATGATCGGCCCGCCAGAGAAGGCATCGGCGCTGACCTGCCCGAGTCATCGCGAACCGAATAAAACGCGGATGAGGCAAGGCGAACCAAGCATCACGCACGATTACGCCCTCAGTTACGGCATGAACGGGACTTGGGGACTGGGGGGCAGGCCGGACCACACGGAATATCGCAGGATGCAGGAATTTGAGACCCCTTCGGAGGTCCTCGCACTGGCGGACTGCTGGGGCACGTCCCTGGGTCCGGGAGTCGTTCTTTATCATGCCTGCGTCGCAGAAAATCTCGATTATCGCCATCGGGACAAACTAAATATCGTCTTTCTGGACTCGCACGTTACAGCAGCCGCGAAGGAAGATGTCCCTATGGGCTTCTGGAACAGGGACAAACCCTTCTGGAGCGCAAAAAAACCCTGAAGATAATCCACGATACTACCTATTTGATTGGAGAACGAAATGTACAAGGCAAAACCACTGATATTGACAATGGCCGCCGCCGTGGTCGCAACCGGTTTCATTCTGGCTCAGCCTGGCTGCACTAACCCTTCCGACGTTCAGCAAATAAGCGCAAAGACGGAGCCTCTGCGCGTCCGCCGCTCCGGCGGGAAGGTCGAAACCATCACCTTCGCCCAAGCAATGGACTACCATCACGAGCACGAAGACCACGCCGGCGCTGTAACCTCCGCGACGCCGAAAAAATCATCCAAAGCCAAGCCGGAAGATGATCACGACGACGGGCTTTGCATCGGTATAGCAACGGGGTATCAGGCGATACGATACGCGACCGGGAGGCTCTTTCCGAACGAAATCCCATCCGATGCGGATTTTGAACTGTCGGTGGCCGGTTCCATGCGGGGAGTTTGGGATGTGATGAAATTTTACACCGGAAGGAAACTCACCAAGCCCAAAAAGAAGACCAGGGGAATGTCTTTGAAGAGTTTCACGTTCAAGGCCAGGCGCATCTCGACGGGCCGGAAGATGACGTTCCGCCTGCGGGCCGGGTTGATCCCGACGGAGTTTTTTGCGATGAAGAATCGTGGCGTTACCTGCGGCGACGCGGCATTGGAGACCCTCA
>DAOVFI010000094.1 GCA_030673005.1 Planctomycetales bacterium | reverse complement strand
ACGACAAAACGACAAGCGATCCGCTCGGCTGGTCGGCAGGACCGATGATCCGGATGTTGACCGCGTACCTGAACGAACGCTCCGAGGGCAATCTGCTGGCGGGAATGAAGCCCGATCAGGTCGGTCGGCTTCGGCAGGTTCTGGTCCAGGTGGTTCTTCGTGTCGGTTTCGCCGCCGCCGGCAAACAGCAACCGCCCGCGCTGCGAGAATCGGTTGCTGAAGTAATGCGGCAAGCCAAGCGCCCCGAAACCCTCGAAAAGACACTCGCCCGGACGCTGCTGCGGGAGGTCGAGCAGGCCCCACCGGCCGAATCCGCAAGCCGGCTGAGGAAGCTCCTGAGCGGAACGTTTGCAGTAGCGCCGCGGATGCTCGAACTGCTGGAGATGTTCGTCCGGCAGTGGAATTGTGTGGATTCGATGCAGATCGAGTTTCGCCGTGAAAACGACCAGCCGATTGTTTCTTTTACATTGAAGGTCAGGCCCGGCCGAGAGGTGCGCCTGGCAAACCTGTTCTTCATGCAGCCGGCGATGGTGTTTCGAGGCGGCACGAGAATTACCGTCCAGCCGAAGGAGGCACACACCACCGAGACCGTCGTCCTGTTCGAGCCGTTGGCCGGCGGCAGGGCGGAGGTGCGATTCGAGGGTATCCTGTACGGTTTGGTAAGACTGCTGGCCCTGCCACTGGACGACGGCGCCCTGCGGGAGGTCCGCGTCCAGTCCGCACAAGGACCGGCCGGACGCCTCACCAGCGTGATCGTCCTGATGGACGCGACGGGTGACAGGAAAGACCCGCGACGAATCATAATGTTCCAGGACGTCAGAACCACGCGAATTATGCGAACCGCGTTTGAAATCAGGAAACTACCCCAGAAAACCGAGCAGGTCTTCAACTACATAACACCGAGCCGCCGCTATACATACCGCCGTATTAAAAAGAACCATCCAAAGTAACCCTCCCCGAACATGCCGAAAACGTAGCAGTACTCTGTCAATCATCATTTTGTGGTGGCACAGGTTTGCAACCTGTGCGACTGACACAGGCGGGTGGCGTGGTCGCGGTTCTTGCGACCACATTCACATACTTTATGCCGCCGTTACAACGACGCCTTCTCGGTGGGCGATGTCGAGGATGGGTCGGCCCTGCTCGCCACAAGTCAACTGAATAACCGGTTCACCGAACAACCCTCTATTTTGCCATATTCCACAGTTTGTCTTCGACTTTGCGTAATTTTTCGAAGGTGGTCTTGAGGTGTTCCTGAATTTTGATGAGTTCCGGATTGTCTTTTCTGATTTTGCCGGCCCGGTCCTTACGGAGTGCCCCCAGTCGTACGACCGCGTCGTCGAGTTGCTCGGCCCCTTCGGCGAAGGCGCGGGCGGCGTCGTACATATTCTGGCTGTGGACCTGCTTGTCATCGGGCTTGGCGAGCAGTCGCCAGGGGTTGCGGCGGATTTCCTTGGCGGCGGCGTTCAGGTTCAGCGAGACCGACTTCATGTTCGCAATGGTCGCGTCGATGTTATCGCGATTTAGCACCACAATGCCCCTGGCCGAGGTCGAGATCGCCTTGAAGTCGGCGACAATCTCGACCAGCGTGGTATTGCTCTTGCGAAGGTCGGCCAGGAGGGCGGCGATGTCTTTTTCGGTGTACAGACGCACCTTTGCAATGGTTTTTTCGATGTCAGGACGGATAGTCTTCATCATACCGGAGGCGTTACCGGTTATGGACTTGGTATTGTCGGCTATGGCGTGGACCTTTATAATCAGCGAGGCCGGGTTACGTTGGTCGGTTTCGGCCTTGAGCCTGGTCGTCATGACCAGCAGGTTCGCGGAACTGCCTTTGAGATCTTCCACAACCTCCTTGACCCGTCCCAGCATGGCGGTTTTATTTTCCTCATTGACTTCGTTTGCGATGGCGTCGGCGATATCCCGGACTTTGGCGGCGGCAAGGGCCACGTTCTTCAGGCTTGACTGAAATTGCAGTCGCTGCTTGTCGCCGTATCCTAGCACATCCTGGGCCTGTTGGAGAAGTGCGCTGATACCCACGCCGATGGGAACGGGATTATTTGCATCGGCCGGTGGGGCGTCCTGCGAACCGAAATCCTCCAGGACGACGGAGGCGCCCCCGATGAATTCGGCCACCGCGTTGGCGCGGGCGTCCTTATGGACGCGGATATCTTTTCGATTCAACCGGGCGTAGTAAAGCGTTCGTTTACCGGCAGGGTCGGGTTCGATCTTATCAATTTTACCGATGTCGGCGTCGTTGAGTTTCACGGCGCTGCCGACCTCCAGTCCGAGGCTGCCCCTGTCCTGCCGGGCGACAAAAACAACCGTCTGCCCACGTTGTGTAAAGACGTCGGCGGCACCGAGCCATATCAGCACCGCCACGCCTGCTCCTAGTGCAATCAGGACGAAAATTCCCGCCGCCAATTCGCTGTGTTTTCGTTTTGCCATTGAAATTAGTCTCCAGTAGTCAGTAGCCGGTTATCCGCAATCTATACGTGGCACGGGCGCCCGCCTGCCGGTAGGTAGGTCTCGCCCGTGGTCGGGCGAAATTGCCGGGACTACGCTCTTTGCTCTGCGAAGCGCTACGCAAAGCAGAGTCGTTACGTCCCGGCCTACCGGTATTTATTCTCCGGCTGTTGCGAGGATGTCTTCTTCGTATCCGGTGGAAAGTCGCCGGGCGGTGATGGGTCCTTCGGGATCGCCACGCAGGAACTGGCGTATCAGGTCTCCTGTTTCATCACCGGTTTCCGGCCCGTCGCGCAGCGCCTCGAATTCGCTGCGTGGGCCGATCTTCAGCATCCTGCCCATATCGAGCATCGCCATGCGGTCGGCGATGGTAAAGGCCGAATCCATCTCATGCGTTACGACCACGCTGGTTACGCCCAGTTTCCCGGACAGGTCCATTATCAGTTGGTCGATCTCTGCCGAGGTAACCGGGTCCAGCCCGGCCGACGGCTCGTCGTAGAAGAGTATCTCCGGGTCCAGCGAGATAGCGCGGGCGAGACCGGCGCGTTTTTTCATCCCGCCGGAGATCTCGGACGGCATCAGGTCCGCCGCCTCGCGGAGGCCGACCTGCTCGAGCTTGATCTTGACCATTATGTCGATGGTCTGTTCGTCCAGGCCGGTGTGCTCGCGCAGAGGAAGCGCGACGTTTTCCCCGACGGTCATGGAGTTGAACAGAGCGCCCGACTGGAACAGTATGCCGAACCGCAGGCGAAGGGCGTTAAGGCCCGACTCGTTCAGGTCGTTGAGGTTCTGTCCGAGCAGTTCAACGCGTCCTTCATCGCCGAAGAGCGAGGCGACCATATGCCTCAGCAGCGTGCTCTTTCCACAGCCGGAGCCGCCCATGATAACGATCGTCTCGCCGGGGTGAACCTCCAGGTTTATCCCGTTCAAAACTGCTCTGCCGCCGAACCGCTTGACCAGGTCCACCACGCGAATCACCGGCCGGCGTTCTGTTGTGTCGGTATCACACATTTTTCACTGATTAGTCCACGAATTTCACGAATTAGTTTACGAACCGTTTGAACTTCAGGCTTGCCTCGCCGAAGTTAATCAGCAAGCCCAAGTTTGCCCCGGTCGCCTTCAGATAAGCCAGTATCTGCGCTTCATGTCCTTTGCAAAGTGCCTCAACCGCCTTCAATTCGACGATTATTTTTTTATCTATAAACATGTCCACTCGAAACTGTCCACAAAGAAACCCATCGTATGCAACTTCAAGCCGAGCCTGGGATTCAAAAGGAATCTGTGTTTTGACCAGTTCACGACCTAACGCTTTTTGATAGACGGATTCCGGAAATCCTGGTCCTAGAACGGTATGTACGCGCTGTGCACAGCCGATAACAGAGTAACTTAACTCTTTATGAATAATTTTCGCTTCTCTTTCCATCCGCAGGAAACGCTCTTAGATTTTTTTCGCGAAATTCGTTTTATTCGTGTAATTCGTTTCAATTTGTGTAATTCGTGGACTAGAATTCGAAAACATAGAAGATTGTCGTGAATACTCCGGCGGCGAGGACGATGCTGACGATTGAATAGACAACGGTCATGGTAGTCGCCCGCCCGACGCCTTCTGCTCCGCCGCGGACTTTCAGGCCCTCGTAGCAGGCTATCAGGCTTATCAATACTCCGAAGACGCCGGCCATAATCAGTCCGCTGTAAAAGTCGCGCAGAAGGAGATTTTCCTGCATCAGTGCCCAGTAACCGGCAGACACCTCGGGTTTCAGCACCAGCAGTGCGGTAACGTATCCGCCGATTGCGATCATCCAGTTGGCGATGATCGTCAGCAGGACCATCATAACCAGCGTTGCCAGCAGTCTGGGCACGACGAGGAAACGCACGGGGTTCAAAGCGTGCGCCCGCAGCGCCTCGATCTCCTCGGCTACGACCATTGTGCCGATTTCGGCGGCGATTGACGCGCCGGCGAAACCGCTGATAATCACGCCGGTAAGGATCGGGCCGAGCATCCTGAAGCCCGCAATTCCGATAATGGTGGCGATCTGGTGGACCTGACCCAGCGGCTCCAGCGGCGGGGCCATCTGGAGCGCGAGGATCACGCCGATAAATGTCTGAACTAAGCAAACTATTCCGACGCTGCGAACGCCGACGCGGACCATCTGTCCGACTATGGCCTGCCTGCCCGAACTGCGCGCAAGGGTCGCCTTTGACGCACCTATCGCCTGAGTCAGTAAAATCGCCATCCCGCCGATGTAGGAGATGCTCCCGATCAGGCGTGCGCCGAGAACTTCGACGAAGTTGCGTTGTCCGGCGCCGGCGCTCACGAATCCAGGGCCTCCTGCACGTCGGGATAAAGGTTGAAGACTGTATCGAGGCGGGTTATCTCGAAGACGCTCCGCACGCGGGGCGTAAGACCGGCCAATCTCAGGTCCACATTATCCCGCCGGACGCGGGAAAGGAGTTTGACCAGCGAGGCCACGCCGGAAGAATCCATATACGAAACACCCGACAGGTCCACGATCATCCGCTGCGGGCGCCGGCTCAGCGGCTCGAGCAATGCCTTTTGGAACGCGGAACTGCGGTGCAGATCGACTTCGCCGACGGCCTCCAGGAGAACAATCTTCTTCTCGGGGTCGAGCCATCGAACATTACGGACAGGATTTTCAACTTCTGCCATCTGTTGCACCTCGTTTAAAACTTTTTGGTCATTGTCAGAAACGTACCCCCGTCGGGCGCGTGGGTGTATTTTACCCTATCCATGCAGCGGTCCATGATGTGAACGCCCAATCCTCCGGGCCTGACGTCTTCCAGGTCTCGCGATTTGATCAGCGCCTGAGCGACCTGTTCGCCCCAGTCGCGCAATTCAACCTCCAGGGCGCCCCTGCCGTCGAAGACGACGCTACGCAACGTTATCTCGATGGGCCTGTTACCGTCGCCATGATAGGCATGTTTTATCACATTCGCCAGGGCCTCGTCCACCGCCAGGACAATATCGCCGCGGGCGGCCTCGTCGAAGCCCATCAGTTCGCATACAGAGTCCACAGTCGCCCTGACTACCGGGAGGTGTGCAGGCGACGAGGCGATAGACAGGCGAATCGGAGATTCAGGAAAGTCCGGCACGGGCTTGTACTCATCCTCCACCTTTTTTCTCCTGTTCTTTTATGAGCCAATCTCGCCATCGCTTCACAGCCATGGTCCGCTTCGGCAGGGAGGAATAGCAGCGGTATCCCAGGTCTTTACCCGTAATCCTCCTCAGCGCGCCGATTGCGAAGAGGCGGACGTCGGCGTCTGTATCATCGAGACATTCGACCAGCAGCGGCATGACAGTTTTGTCGCGCGACCGACCCGCACGGATACAGGCGGCAGACCGTTCCGAACCGAGTTCGGCCTGAAGACCGGTTGCGATGTCCTTGTCGGCGTCGTTACACCCAGTCGATAGAACGACAACAAAAAGGCTTGCAAAGGCGATATTGCGACATATTCCAGCCATTGGGACAAATTTTACGGTCCAGTCCGTAATCCTGCAAGGTATTCCTGCCTGCGGGTCAGGTTCGGTTTTCTTGACGATACACGGGCGGAGGCATATCGTAGAGGTATTATGACAAACCGAAAATTACCTGTTTGGTCCGTCAGCATGTTTGTCCTGCTGTGTTTGTTGGCGATTTCGCAGCCTGCTTCGGGCGCGGATAAACTTTCACCGGCAACCAGGCCGGGTGATAAAGCGATTGCCGACGCGCGGGCGGTCCTGCGGCGGTTTGACCCAATAACGCCGGAGGAAAAACTGCTCATAGAAAAACTCATCCGCGATCTGGGTGACAGGAAATGGAAGGTGCGACAGAAGGCAACTGAAGGACTTCTGAAAATCAGGTCCGAGGCCTTCCCGCTCGTTCGGCAAGCCGCTAAAAGTAAAGACCCGGAAGTCGCCACACGCTTAAGGCTGGTCGTTAAAACTCTTCAGGAAAAGGCTGGCAATCTCGGCATTGATCTGGACATTGCCGTCAATACCCTTTCCGCCGCACGGGACAGGAAAGTGGTATCGATGCTGATCGGATTGTTAGGACACACGAATCCGACCGTCCGTTACACATCTGAATACGGTCTGCGGCGGGTTACCGGTAAGAACTTCGGCTACAATTCCCGTAACGACCCGGAACAGCGAGCAGGGGCCATTGGGAAATGGCGACAGTGGTGGAAGCAAAACGAGGCGGGGTTTGACTTTCGCAAGCCCGCCCCCGAATCGTTCGGCCTGCTTATCTGCGACGATCTAGGCGGAACGCTAACTGCCGTTTCACCTAAAGGGAAGGTCGCATGGTCACGAAAACTACCGACAAAAGCCATCTGCGCCGCCGGTTTGCCAAACGGGAATGTAATCGTCGGATACCGGAACGGACAGATCATCGAGTACGACAGGGATTTCAAGGAAGTCTGGAAATACACGAAGATAAAAAGTGACATCCTGGATATTTCCCTGAAGAATAACGGCAACATACTGATAACCGTCTATGCTCACAACCGGATACTGGAGGTGAACCGCGCCGGTAAAGTCGTCTGGGAAAAGTGTGATTTCGCTCGCTCTTACAGCGCCAGTCAATTGCCCAATGGGAACATCCTTGTCTCTGATGTTACCTGTGGCAGCGTGTCGGAATACAGCCGCGGCGGGGAGGAAGTCGTCTGGCAAAAGAAAGGCCTGAGATCGCCATATGACGCGGTGAAACTGCCCAGCGGAAATGTCCTCATAGCCGAGTATGGCCGCAGGCAGATTGCCGAGGTGAACATTGCCGGAAAAGTTGTTTGGCAAATGGGATGCCCCGCTTTACCATCGAGCCTCTGCTCGCTACCGGACGGTACTATCGTTGTCAGACTTTGGGGAAAAGGTGTTGTTCTCCTGACGGGCCGGAACAGAAGGACATTACGCCAACTGGTAAAAGACAAGGGCCGGATCGGAAAAGTCCGTGTAGTCCCGGCGGCGGTGCTGGAACCGAAGCAGTCAGCAACCAGCAGTCAGCCATCGGCCAAACCAAAGAAATAGCATGCCCCCCCACAGTGTGACGTGAGGAGTAAAAATGAGAAAAAAACCGGTTTTGATTATCTTGATTCTGGTAGGCCTTTGCCTGGCGGCTTCGGATGCGGAAAAACCAACTGCACAGACCCAGCCCGGCGAAAAGCAATTGGCCGATGCACGGGCAATCTTCCGATGGCTGCTGGACCCGCCGATCAATTCAACAGAAAAACAACACATTGAAAAACTCGTCGGCGACATGGGCGCTGACATCTGGAAGGTCCGGGAAAACGCTTCGAAGGAACTGCCCTGTCTGTGGCCGAGAGTCATGCCGTGGATCCGCCAGGCCGCTAAAAGCGAAAACCTTGAAGTCTCAATCCGTGCGAAGCGGATTCTTAAAACCCTCCAAGTCCGTGTCGATAACGTCGAAAGCGAGTTGAATCGGGCCATCGACACGCTCGTCGCCGCCGGCGACAAGAGACTGGTGTCGATGCTGATTCAACTGCTCGACAGTACGAACATCTCGTCGCGTTACATAGCCGAGTACGGCCTGCGGCGAGTTACGGGCAAGTGCTTTATGTATAACGCATACGCCGAGCCGCCGGAACGGGCCAAAGCGGTCAGGCAATGGCAACAGTGGTGGAAGGAGAACAGGGGCGGCTTCGTTTTCAAGAAACAGCAGCCGGTCGGGATACTGATCTGCAACGACCAGCGTAAGCGACTTACCGCCGTTACCCCGGCCGGTAAGGTCGCCTGGTCCCGGACATTCCCGCAGAGGGTTTTTTGCGCCACGGGGCTGGCCAACGGAAACGTGATTGTCGGCTGCGAGGGCAAGCAGGTATCCGCCGAAGAGTATGACCGGGATTTCATGCCGGTGTGGAACAATAACGTCGGCGGGCAGGCATACGACGTTCGCCGTCTGTCCAGCGGCAACACGCTTATCGCCTACACGACCAGCAATTACGTCTCGGAAGTCAGCCGAACCGGAAAGATCGTCTGGGAGATGAAGGACCTCAAGGGACCCATCAGCGCCGAGCGACTGGGCAACGGCAACACGCTCATTGCCGAATTGCACCGAGGTCGGGTTATCGAACTCAGCCGCGACGGAAAGATCGTCTGGGAGAAGACTCACCTGGCGAAGCCACATGATGCGACGAGGCTTCCCAGCGGCAACGTGCTGATCGCCGAGTACGACAGCAAGCGGGTT
>DAOVFI010000043.1 GCA_030673005.1 Planctomycetales bacterium | reverse complement strand
CCGATTACCGTCGTCTCGACGACCAATCGCAACTTCCCCGGCAGGATGGGCCATAAGGAAGCGCAAATCTATCTCGCCAGCCCGCTCACCGCCGCCGCGTCGGCCCTGACCGGATACATAACCGACCCGCGAGAGTCGTAGTCGTAGGGTGTGCAGGTTTTGTTTCCTGCACACCGCGATTAGCCAATGGGTTTCGGTGTGCAGGGAAAAGAACCTGCCGCACCCTACCACTAACCGGTTCGGTATAGAGTGAACAGGTCGGCGCCGTGGCACGAGCGTCCCGCCTATCGGCAGGAAGTCCCGCCCGTGCCACGAAACAGGTCGGTTTAAAAAATTACTAAAAGGGTTTTGCTAATCCATATAATGCTCGTCGGCGTTTCAGCAACGCCAGTGCGCCAAAAGTCAGCAGTGAAAGTGTCGCCGGCTCCGGGACGGCCATGAAGATTTCGTAATCGTTGCCGTCCCAGCCGCACCAGACGATAACGTCGCCGTCGATTTGGGGATCGGTATCGTTATTATCATTATCCGTCAATCGGATAATCTCCGTCCCGTTCCAAAGGATGATTTCGTAGTCGTTTCCGTCTTTGCTTTCCCACACGACATTGTCGCCCGAGACACATGGGTTGCAGTCACCGCAGTCGTTATCCGTCAGTTGAATTATTCCCGTTCCATCCCAAAAGAAAATATCTGTGTTGTATATGTTATAGCGTTTCCAATAGCGTTGCCACACGACATTGTTGCCCGAAACCTGATGGTTAAAGTCGTCATAGTCGTTATCTG
Organism: Planctomycetales bacterium; assembly: GCA_030673005.1. Classification (GTDB taxonomy): domain Bacteria; phylum Planctomycetota; class Phycisphaerae; order SM23-33; family SM23-33; genus DAOVFI01. The sequence continues at coordinate 11,689 of DAOVFI010000043.1, read as the reverse complement.
TCAGTTGTGTGGTTGTCGTGCCGTTATGAAAAAAGACTTCTGGATTGTGTCCGTCATAGCAGCGCCAAACAACATTGTTACCCGAGATTTGGGGGTAAGAGTCGTCGTAGTCGTTGTCTGTCAGCTGCGTAGTTGTTGTGCCGTTATAGAGAAAGATTTCATCATCGTGTCCGTCGTAGCCTTCCCACACGACATTGTTGCCTGATACTTGAGGGTTCCGGTTGTCGTAACCGTTGCTGATCAGTTGCGTGGTTGTCGCGCCGTTATATAGGAAGATTTCTGAACTGTTTCCGTCATGGCTTTCCCACACGACATTGTTGCCGGAGACATGAGGATTCCTGTTATCGTAACAGATACTGGTCAGTTGCATGGTTGTTATGCCGTTATAGAGAAAGATTTCTGAACAGTCTCCTTCATGTCCTTCCCACACGACATTGTTACCCGAGACCCGGGGTTTCCGGTTGTCGTAACCGTTGTTGGGCAATTGCGTGGTTGTTGCGCCGTTATAGAAGAAGATATCACCCCAACAGGGCCACACTATATTATTGCCCGAAACCTGGGGCTGAGAGTCGTGGTAGTTGTTGTTTGTCAGTTGTGTTACTGTCCAGTCGCCGGCGTGGGCGGCGGCGGTAATGGCTGCGACAAATAAAAGTCCAAACGTGATTCCCAGGAGTATTTTTCCGTTCATGATGTTTTCCCTTTAAATGTTCGAGCTTTGTCCCATTGCTATCATATATACCGCCCGCCGTCGATTCGGATGTTCTGGCCGGTGATGTAGTCCTGCCGGGCGAGGAAGACTACGGCGGCGGCGATGTCGTCGGGCGAACCGAGACGTTTTAGGGGGATTTTCTCCAGGACCGCCTGTTTTTCGGCTTCCGTGGCGTCATCGTGCCAGAGTATCGCGCCCGGCGCGACGGCGTTGACGCGGATGCTCCTTTCGGCAAGGGCCTTTGCGGCGCTTTTGGTCAAAGCGAGCAGGGCGGCTTTGGATGCGCAGTAGGCCGGACAACCTGCCCAGCCGGCCTCGGCGGCAATGTCGGTGATGTTTATGATTGCTCCGCCGTCGGGCATCAGCGGCAAGGCATGACGAATGCACAGGGCCGATGCGCGGGCGTTAAGGTTCATCTGCAAGTCCCACTGCTTTGGTCGGAGCGTTTCTATCGGCGTGCGTTCAAATACGGCGGCGTTATTGACCAGCACGTCAAGTCGACCGAGCCTTTGGGCAACTGCGTCGAACATCTCGGCGATTTGTTCCGGGTCGGTTAGGTCGGCCTGGACAATCTCGACTTGCCTTCCGGTTGTGGCGATTTCCGCCGCTGTCGCGCGGGCCTGGTCGGCAGAGTGATTGTAATGCAGGACTACGTCAGCGCCCGCGCGGGCAAACGCTGTGGCGACGGCCCGTCCGATCCGCCGGGCAGCGCCCGTTACCAACGCGACTTTTCCTTGAAGTTGCATTGAATAATTGCTCAAACTAACCGTGAGATGCACGAATTGGGTGGCACGGTCAAGCCAAACGCCTGCCTGCAGGCAGTGAGGCTTGGCCGTGATGATCGCCGGACACGGCCACCCACCCGCCCGTTGGTCTCACGGCCAAGTCTTCGACTTGACCGTGCCACCCACCGGGCTACTGACTACCAGCTACCGACTACTAAACTTTTACCATGAATCGCTCGCCTTTTTTGATATCGAGGCAGAATGTCGCCAGCAGGTCGGCGGTTTGCTGGAGGTCTTTCAGGTCGATTACTTCGACTGTTGTGTGCATGTAGCGGTTGGGTATTCCGACGACGGCTGACGGCACGCCGCCGCGCTTGGCGTAGATCGACAATGCGTTCGTCCCGCCGGTGATGCTGAAGGTTTCGGTTTGGAGTGGTATCTTTTTCTTCTTGGCCGCGTCGCGCAGTCGCTTTATGACGACGGGGTGGTTTTCGCGTCCCCGGCTGACGGTTGGGCCTTGACCGAGTTTGATTTCGCCGTGCTGTTTGACCTCGACGCCGGGCGTATCGGTGGCATGAGTTACATCGACGACGATAGCGGCGTCGGGTTTGACGTTCTCGACGTTCATTGCCGCCCCAAACCCGCCGAGTTCCTCCTGGACGGCGCTGCATGCGTAAATCGCGCACTTGAGTTGCTTTTTCTTCCCTGCCGCCAGTCGCATCGCCTCGATGACGGACCACGTGCCGACGCGATTATCGAACGCCCGCGCCACCGCGACGCTGCCGTGGACAATTTCAAAATCATCGACAAAGGTAATCGCATCGCCGACGGCGACCCGTTTTTCGGCGTCCTTGCGGTCCTTTGCGCCGATGTCGATGTAACTTTCGTGTATCTTGGGCGCCTTGTCGGATTTTTCCGTCGGCCCTTCCAGCAGGTGGGTAGTGGCGGCTGCGATTGCACCGCGGACGATGCCTTTTGCGGAATGTATGTTGACTCTCTTGCCGCGAACCAGGGCCGAGTCAACACCGCCATTCCGCTGGAAGTATATCATGCCCTTATCGTCGAAGTGTTTGACCATCAGGCCGATCTCGTCGGCGTGCCCGTCGAGCATTATTATCGGGTCGCCGCCGCCGCCGTTCAGCACCGCTACGGCGTTTCCGTATGCGTCGGTGCGTACTTCGTCGGCGAATTGGCGCGCGTAATCGCACCAGATCTTCTGTCCGGGCGATTCAAACCCCGACGGACTGGGCGTGGTCAGTAATTCCTTGAGAAATTCCAACGATTCTTTACGCATGTTCCTGCTCCCGTTGTTATTCGGATTACCGATGAGTAGCCGTGATGTTACCCACCACGGCCAAGTCTTCTTTCTTGACCGTGCCACCCTTCGGTTCTGTCTTTTCCCTGGTCCCTAATCCCTGGTTCCTGGTTCCTGTCTTTTAAACTTTGAATCTTTCGCCTTTTTTCAGGTCGAGGCAGAATGCCGCCAGCCATTCGGCCGTCTGCTGAAGGTCTTTCAGGTCGAGTGTTTCGACGGTTGTATGTATGTAGCGAGTGGGGATACCGATTCTGACGGTGGGTATTCCGCCTTGCTTGTCGAAGATCGCCAGGGCGTTTGTCTTTCCGCCAAAGGTCGTGGTCTGGAGGTTGATTTTATTCTTCTTCGCGACGGCTCGCAGTCGATTAACGAGTGGAAGGTGATTTTCCTGCCCGACGCTGACGGTAGGCCCGCCGCCGAGATTGACTTCACCTCGCTCCTTTTTATCAACGTCCGGCGTATCGGTTGCGAAGAACAAATCGACTGCCAGCCCCAGGTCCGGCTTAATGTTATAGGTATGCATAGTGGCGCCGGCCAGCGTACCGCCTTCCTCGTGGTTCGAGGCGGTGGCATAGATAGCGCATTTTAACTGCTTTCGCTTCTCAGCCGCCAGTCGCAGGGTTTCGATGATGGCCCAGGTTCCGCCGCGGTCGTCGAGTCCGCGGGCAGTTATCCTGTTGCCGTGGATTACTTCAAAACCATCGACAAACGTGATCGGATCGCCCACCGAGATCCTTCTTTCGGCGGCCTTGCGGCTCTTGGCGCCGATGTCGATGTAACATTCGTGCATCTTGAGCGGTTTTTTATCCTTTTCCTCCTGCTTGTAGTGAAACGGCACTGCCCCGACGACGCCTCGCACCGGCCCTTTTTCAGTATGGATATCGACGCGCTTGGTGCGGACCAGGTTAGGATCGACCATCCCGATCCACTGAAAATAAATGAATCCTTTATCGTCGATGTGCTTGACCATCAGGCCGATCTCGTCGGCGTGCCCGTCGAGCATGACCTTCGGGTCCCCGCCGGGATTCAGCACAGCAACCGAATTGCCATAGGCGTCGGTGTGAACCTCGTCGGCGTATTGGCGGGCGTAGTCGCACCAGACCTTCTGCCCGCGCGACTCGAAACCCATCGGGCTGGGCGTATTCAGCAATTTCTCCAGAAACTCCAGCGATTCTTTACGCATCTCATTTCTCCTGTTGCCTTCCGGATACCGGAATACCGTGAGACCGGATACCGAAAACATTCTATCTCGTCTTTAATAATGGGTGCCATGTTCTCGCCCGAAGCGCAGCGAAGGACGTGAACATGCCCACACCCGAAGACGGGTGAGGGCATGGCACCCGGCTAACGAAACAAGTTCTAATCCCTATTCCCTAGTCCCAAGTCCCTGTCAGTTAAATCTTTATTTTAAATCGTTCACCTTTCTTAATATCGAGACAGAATGCCGCCAGCAGGTCGGCTGTTTGCTGAACGTCTTTCAGGTCCAGCATTTCGACGGTGGTGTGTACGTATCTGGAGGGGATACCGAGTATGGCCGAGGGGATACCGCCGAGTCTGTGAAAAATAGCCTGCGAATTTGTCTTACCGGCGAATGTTTCGGTCTGGAGTTTTATCTTTTTCTTTTCCGCGACGGTCCGGAGTCGCTGGACGAGTGCGGGGTGGTTTTCCCTGCCGATGGTAACGGTGGGGCCTTTACTCATCTTGATTTCACCGTGGCGGGCGTTCTTTACGTCGGGCATGTCGGTTGCGAATCCCAGGTCCACGACGACGGCAAGGTCCGGCCTGATGTTGAAGGTCTGCATGGCCGCCCCTGCGAGCGTTCCGCCTTCCTCGTGATTCGAGGAGGTGGCGTAAATCGCGCATTTCAACTGCTTTCGCTTCGCCGCCGCCATTCGCAGCGCCTCGATGACGGCCCACGTACCGGCGCGATCGTCGAAGCCGCGACCGGCTGCTATGGAGCCGTGGAAAATCTCGAAATCATCGACAAAGGTAACAGGATCGCCCACTGCGACTCTTTTTTCCGCGTCCTTGCGATCTTTGGCGCCGATGTCGATGAAACTTTCGTGCATCTTCGGGACAGTCGGTTCGGCGCCGCGTTCCCGCAGGTGGATGGCGGCGGCCCCGATGACGCCGCGGACTGCGCCCTTTGCAGTGTGGATGTTGACACGCTTGCCGCGAACCTGGCCGGGATCGACCTTGCCGATCTGCTGAAAATAAATGAACCCTTTATCGTCGATGTGCTTGACTATCAGGCCGATCTCGTCGGCGTGCCCGTCGAGCATGACCTTCGGGTCGCCGGCGGCGTTCAGCACCGCCACGGCGTTGCCGTAGGAGTCGGTGCGAACCTCGTCGGCGTACCGGCCGGCATAATCACACCAGACCTTCTGACCGGCGGATTCAAAACCCATCGGGCTGGGAGTGGTCATCAGTTTCTTTAAAAACTCCATCGATTCTGTGCGCATATCTGAATCTCCTCATTGCAATCCCTTAAAACAGAAACACTACTATGCGCAACCGATGCCGATTTGTCGAGAACGATTACAGGAATACCGTGAGACCGGAAGACCGTGGGGAAGTGACATTAAAAATCCGCAATCCGCAATCTGCAATCGACTTGACCGGTCCGGCGATTTCCGCTAGACTCCTGCCGACGTCGTTGATTTGGCATCGTAACCGTAGTCGCAGGCTGGGATGGAGCCGAAGCCGATTCGGAACAATCCCATCCGATTTACTGGAAGGATTCCATTATGTTTAAAAAACCCGCCGAAGTAGTTGAATTTATCCGCAGCAAGAAGGTTCCCGTCCCCGGGACGGACCGGACCGGTAAGATCGAGTTCGTCGATCTGCGATTCATGGATTTTCCAGGCCTGTGGCAGCACCTGACTGTCCCTGTCGGCGAGGTAACCGAGGACAGTTTCACGCACGGCTTCGGCTTCGACGGTTCGAGCATCCGCGGCTGGCAGGCGATTAACGAATCGGACATGCTGATCGTACCGGTGGCGGATACAGCCGTAGTCGATCCGTTCATGGACCGTCCGACGCTGATGTTAATCTGCGACGTCAAGAGTCCGCTTAATTTCAAGGAATACAGCCGGGACCCGCGATCCATTGGACGGAAGTGCGAGGCATACCTGAAAAAGAGCGGGATCGCCGATACGGCCTGCTTCGGCCCGGAACTGGAGTTCTTTATCTTCGACCACGCCCGATACGACCAGACAATAAACAGTGCTCATTATTACGTGGACAGCAGCGAAGGCGTCTGGAACCGCGGCAGCGACGACATCGACAACCTCGGACACAAAATTCGCCTCAAAGAAGGCTATTTCCCGCTGCCGCCGGCAGACCAGGGTCAGAATCTCCGCTCGGAGATGATGGCCGTCCTTCATCAGTGCGGCATAGCGACTGAGGCGCACCACCACGAAGTCGCCACCGGCGGACAGGCCGAGATCGATATGCTGTACGACACGCTGATCCGCATGTCCGACAAGGTGATGCTCTACAAGTACATCACCAAGAACGTCGCCGCACGATACGGAAAGACTGTTACCTTCATGCCCAAGCCGCTTTTCCAGGACAACGGCTCCGGCATGCACACGCACTTTTCGCTGTGGAAAGGCGACGAGCCGCTCTTCGCCGGCGACGGATACGCCGGCTTCTCGAAAATGGGCCTGTACGCCATCGGCGGCATACTCAAGCACGCATCCAGCCTGCTGGCGTTCACAAACCCGACGACCAACTGTTACAAGCGACTCGTGCCGGGTTACGAGGCGCCGGTGAACATGGTCTATTCCAGTCAGAATCGCTCGGCGGCGATTCGCATACCGACCTACAGCGACAATCCCAAGACCAAGCGCCTGGAGTTCCGCTGCCCGGACAGCAGTTGCAATCCGTACCTGGCGTTTTCGGCGTTGACGATGGCGGCCATTGACGGGATCAGGAATGAGATTGATCCGGGCGAGCCGATCGACAAGAACATCTATCACCTCAGCGCCGAGGAGTACGCCGCAATCGCTTCGGCGCCGGTAGATCTGAACGCCGCACTGGAGGCGCTGGAGGCGGACCACGGATACCTGCTGGAAGGGGATGTGTTCACCGACGACGTGATTTATTACTGGATTAAGTACAAGCGCGAAAACGAGGTGGACGCCCTCCGCCAGAGGCCGCACCCATTCGAGTTCTGCATGTACTTCGACCTGTAAAGAATCGTGGCACGGGCGCCTGCCTACCGACAGGTAGGTCCCGCCCGTGGATCGTGGCACGGGGCGTCCCGCCCGTGGATCGTGGACGAAACGCCGGAACTGCGCTGCGCTCCGTTCCGGCCTACCCGCTCATGGCCGAGACGGCCATGCCACGTGCCTTACCCGCCTTCGGGCAACTGGCGTTGTAGGAACGCTACCTGGTCTTCAAGGTCTTTTATCTGGTCTGTCAGGATTTCCGTCGCCTGAGTGTCGTCGGTTTCCTGGCGACGTTGAGTAAGGTCCTTGATTTCCAGCAGCAGCCGCTCTATCTGCCCCTTGACATCGGCCTCAGGATTAAACTCTTTCGACATTCTCGCTACTCCAATCTGTACTAACGGAGAATTCACTTTCTACTAAAATATTATTATATCGCATAATCCTGCCAATTTCTACAGACTCCCGTTTGGGGTGGGTTAATCAATTGGCCAGGCGGGAACGGCCGAATCAATTGCAGCCATCAGGCGGATGGTTTCCTCCAGGGCCACGACGACCTTACGATAGTGAGTGATGTCATCATAGGAGAGTTTCCGCCCTCGGCGATCCTTCAGCCACTTCCGGCAGACCTGATAACCGCCGACGTGAAATCCCCAGACTTCTTCGGAAACCGGCTCGAAATACTGCCTGGCGTTAATCTGCACTCGCCCGCCTGACGGGTCGGGTGGCACGGTCAATCTGGAGCGCAGCGCCTGGCCTGCCGGCAGGCAGGGAAGATTGGCCGTGGTGTGTGCATCTGAAGGCTCCACGGCCAAGCTTCGCTTGACCGTGCCACCCACAGGGACATATTTCGGATATCCCCTGGCTACCGTATCGTCGCCCTTGACGGGATAACGCACGGGCGGATTGGCCAAGGCCGGCGATTCCAACAGGTGCAGGGCGACCAGTTCGGCCCCGAGGCCACAGAGTTTGACAAAGAGTTCCACATCCGAAGTCAGCGGCAGGCGGGGAAAATCTATCTTGAGGAACTCGGCATACCGGCTGCGATAGGTCGGGCTGTGAAAGACGGCGTACATATAATGAAAAACATCCTCCGGCCCGAAAGTTTTCTTCAAATCACCACAACCATCCGAAACAAACGTCAAACCGAGTTTCCCCTCCATCTCTTTGACGAAATCCGGATTCAGATTAGGCCGACGACCGCCCTTGCCCGCAGGCCAATACTCATCCATCCGCCCGGCGGGATGGGAAGGATCGGGGTAAAGATATATGGGAAAGAGAGTGTTGATGTCATAAGCAGCACAGGATTTATGGCCACAGATATTTGACGTCGCTAGGACTTGCCACTCGTCGCGAGTTTGTCGTGTTGCAATCAGACCAAAGTTTTCACCCGCCAGCATGTGGCGCATGATCTTAACGACGGGCCAACCGATAAAGCCCCTGGTTCTGCCCGTATAATAAATGGAGCGAAGATCAAACGGACGATACAGGATGGGCTTTATGCAATCTCTGGACGGACCACTGGACAGCACGTCTTCTTTGGCCCAGGGATACTGCCAATCTCTCACGTCCTTTGGCAGGCCGAAATGTGCCCTGGCATCTCCTTCAGATAGCTTCGCAAAGGTTGAAACTGTATCCCAGACCTTTTCCGGCGTCATATGAATCGAGAGGAAATCACGTTTTGTAATCACGCCTGTTCCATTCAATGGAAGTACGTCGCGTATTGTCCACCCTGCTTCGTATTCCTCCAGGTGTTCGGTATCCTGTGGTATGAACAGGTAGAACGGGCTTTGCGGTTCGATTTCTTCCCACGTCGTATTTTCTATATCGGCGGCGTTGAGGGCGTCGTATTTTGCCCGGCGCTTTCCCCATAGTTCCGCGTGGAAGACCTTTGCTGTCATTCTTCATCCTCCGGGGGTAGGGGCGGGATGAGGGGTTGGAGTTTTTCAATCAACTCCGGGATGTGAACGGTTGCGACGCTGTAAAGCCGTTCGGGCCTGATTTCATCATACTCATGCGCGAGGATGTGTCGCTGGGCGATGATGGGCCGCCAGGGGATCTCCGGATGGGCTTTCCTGAAATCATCAGAAATACGATTGGCCGCCTCACCGATAACTTCGACGCAGCGTTCCACCGCCGCCTGTAATTTCCTGTCCTGCAAATAAGCCTCTCGCGTCTTGCCCTGCATGAATTCCTGAATGTCCCTGGCGTATTCCAACATGTCCCACAGCGAGGCAGGGTCGCGCTCTTCAGGCCGCATAGATCACCTCCCGGTTCCTGAGGATGTGATAGCGGCGAAAGGGATTGTGCAGGGCCTTCTTTTCCACAAAATCCACATCGCGGCCAAACATTTCCTTCAATTCGTCCTCCATCTTTACCAGGTCGAACAGGCTCCAAGGCGCATCCTCGGCGAAGGTTACCAGCACGTCGATGTCGCTGTCGGGACGAAAATCGTCCCGCAGGACCGAACCGAACAGGGAAAACTCGGTAATCTTCCACTTTCGGCAGAAGGCGGCGATCTTTTCTTTGTCAATTTCTATGCAGACCGTCATGATTTATTTCTCCTTCGGCAGTTTCACCATCAACATAATGGCGACGCCCTGTTGGATGTCGAATACATTATCGTCTTTCGAGCCGTCGGGGCAGAGTTCTTTTTTCTTTGTGCTTCCGTGCAGGTCCATTATATGGATTTCGTCGAAGGTGTTCATCAGGCTTTGTCTCATTCCGCGGAATGTCGGATTGTCCATATATGCGTGATTGGTAATCATCGCCAGGATGCCCGCCCCCGTCCGCTCGATACGCCATTGCGCCCACCGGATGAACTTCACGTAGTCGTCATTGAGCCACTTGGGGTTTCGCTCGCCCAGAGGCTTTTCGTCGCAGTAGAAATAATTCTCTGTTGATCTGCCGGTCAGCGTGTCGGTTCCCTTGAGCAATTGCTTGATCCATTGCCCCTTGTTGGCGGAGTGTCCTGAATATGGCGGGTTCCCCATAATAACCATGATGGGCATATCGCGTTTTATTTCAGCGGCGGCTTCGGCCTCGTCGGAGAGGGCACGCAACGGGCCGTAGAGGGTTGCGATCTTCTTTTCCGCCTCCTCCAGCGTGTTAGTCAGATAAATGCCGAGGCGCTCGTTGCCGCCGAAATCATAGGCCCAATTCTTGCGTTGGGCGTCGGACTCGTCAGGGCGTAGCCCGCCGTAGCCCGAAAGGTCGTGTCCTGCCAGTTGCATGGCGAGTTTGAAATGTGCCACCGCGTAGGGGGCCATGAGCAGTTCAAAGCCGAAAAGTCTCGGAAGGAGGTGCTTTCGGACGTACCCGTTCCACAGGCCCGCGTTTCCGGCGGACATGAACTGCTCGCGGATGTGGTCCACGACGGTATAGAGGAACGTTCCCGTTCCGCAAGCGGGGTCGAGTATCAAGACGCGCGGGGCGGTTTCGGTAACAGTGGTTCGCTTTCCGTTACTGTCGGTCTCGCCTTGCCGCTCATAGGTTACGGTCGCTTCGTCGGCCAATCCGCCTGGGCAGCCGAAGCGGTCTTTCAGCAGCCTGTCCACGCTGCGGACGATGTATCCGACCACCGGTTCTGGCGTGTAATACACGCCTCGCGCTTCACGAAGGGCGGGGTCGTATTCGGCCAGGAAGGTTTCGTAAAAGTGGACGATCGGGTCCTGTCTGCGCGTGCGTTTTCCGAAATCGAGCAGGACGGCGTGGATATCGGAGTCGTCCAGTAGTTGCACCAGGTCATCGACGATTGGGGCGTATGGTTCATCGTCCAGGTCGGTTCCGGTTATCGTCTCGAAAAGGTGGCGAAGGAACGGATTAGTTTTTGGAATCTCTCCGGCCGCTCCAAGGCGGACGAACGGTTTGCCGGCCGGGTGGTTGCAACGGGCGGCAAACAGACCGTAGGCAAGGGTTTGTGCGAACATGTCGGTAAATTCGGCGGTTTTTTCCTCCTGTGCGATGTCGGGAATGAGCACTTTCGCAAGTGCTTCCCGCAGGTCCTTGAGAAGGTCTGATGCCTTGTTATTTGCAAAAGTCTCGATGATGATGTCCCGGATCATGTGCGTCAGTCGGGACATGCGGATGGCCAGATCTTTTGGGCGACTGATTCCGACAGGTTCGTGAGCGAGAAAATCGGCGAGCAGTTGCCTTACTTCGGCTGGTCCGTTCGCGGATGTCTTTACTTTTCCGTTTCTGTCCACTTTGGCCAGGCAGGCTTCGTCCCGAATGTCCCCATCGACGTACCAGCGAAACTCGATATAATCGGTCAGAATCAGATTGCTAAGACCGCGGAAGTAGCGCTTGAGCTGCTCGGTTTTCTCGATTTGTCCAAGGCTGATGCCTATGTCCTTGCACTCGATGTAGCCGAGTATCCGTTGTCGGTGCTTGATAACGAAATCCGGCGCGCCGCAGTCGATTTGCCTTGGTTCATTGGTGGCGGTGATCGACCCGGGCGCGGATTCCAGCAGTGCTTTAAGGGCCGGACGGTGGGTGTGTTCGGTCGCATTGCCGTCGGCGAGATTCTTTCGGACTGCCTTCAGATAGGTAGTAAAGTCCATAGGCTGCGATTATTGACGAAATGTACCCATCCTTCCAGCGAATTGTTTTTCGCCGAGTGCGTTTGGCCTCAATATCGCTTGACCGTGCCACCCATCAAATAGCCTTATTACAGAGTACTGGTGCAGAGTCGGGCGGGATGGTTTAGAATCATCCCCTGTTATGAAGGATGCTGATGCGGTATTGGATATTTCGCCCCGTGGCCGGG
>DAOVFI010000359.1 GCA_030673005.1 Planctomycetales bacterium | reverse complement strand
CGCACCGCGCTGGAGGCACTCAGAGCATAAGGATGTCAACGGTAGGGTGTACAGGTTCTGTTTCCTGCACACCGCGATTGGCGGGTGAAGCGTTCGGTGTGCAGGAAAAAGAACCTGCACACCCTACGCTTATGCCGCCCGCCTTCGTCGGATCAACCCAATCCCGCCGATGGTCAGCAGCATTACGGTCGCCGGTTCTGGTGTCGGGATCGGTGGGTTTCCTTCGCCCCAGTCGCCCAGGACGATGTCCAGATCGTCCTGTCCGACGAAGCCGTCGCCGGACGGATCGGGCTGGGAACCTGCACTCACTTCCTGTCCCCACTCGCCCAGGACGATGTCCAGGTCGTCCTGTCCGACGAAGCCGTCGCTGTCGAGGTCGCCGGCGGGGAATGCGTTGAAGTCGCCGGCATCGACGTTCGAGCCGGAAACTGTAAGGTCGAAAATCCTGTACACACCGGCCGGCAGCAACGCATCGGTAAAGGTGATGTCGTAGGCGCCGTTGCCGATGTGGACCGAGAACGCCCCGTTCGCCATGGTAACGCCGGCGGCGACTTCGGTGCTCGTTCCGGCATTGAAAACCTGGAATCCGACCCCGCCGAGTCCTTCGCGGTCCGGGTCGCCGTCGTCAAAAGGCGTCCAGTCGTTGCTGCGGTCCTTGTCGTTGAAAAGCAGGCCGAGGATGTGTGTGTAGGGTGTGGGCAGAGGCCTGCCGAAGTTCTGCGTTGCGTAATGCAGGCTGTTGGCCCAGCCGGGCACGCCCGGATTGCCGGTTACCGTGCGGGTCTCCGCTTGGTGCCCGAAGGCGGTGAAGTGCTCATTGAGCATGTTTGCGCGGTGCCCGCCGCTTTCCCACCAGCCCTTGTGATTTACGTCCATGCGGTCCTGGTTTATCGGGATACTGCTGCTGGACCAGGCTGCGAGGATATTCTCGCCCGCCCGGCCCCACGTGTATCCCGCCGCTGTAAGGCGGTCCCCGCAGCCGACGCCGGTGTAACTGGGCGTTCCCGTCGCGGGCGTTCCGCCGGCAGTGCCGTCCAGCGTTTCGTAATGCGTGAACGAGTCCGGCTGGTACGATAATATCCCGCTTCCCAGGTTGTCGTGCATCCAGTTGTTGTGATTGGTCGCGGCGTTACCCACCAGCAGGTTGTATGCCAGCGGATCGACCGGATCGGCGGTTTCGCCCGTCGATGATCCGATCCGGGCGTCCTCGCCGGCGGGGTCCAGCCGGGCGCGATTCACCAGGCGCAGCATGTAAAGGTCCCAGTCGTTCTCGGCGTATGCCTCAACGCCGAACAGCAGAATTAATGCAACTGAAACAATGACCAATCGCTTCGGCATGAACGAGCCTCCTTACCGGATCACCGGAAAATCATACGCCACTCGGTAAAGGCACAGAATAACCATACCTGTACAGCGATATTCTACCACGATTTCGATAATACGACGCGGGATTGTTCAAAAAAACATGCACAATTCCAGCGGTTCGGCGGAAGGACCGACGATTTTCTTTCACGATCAGGAAAAAATTCGCTAAAGTAATTCAATGAGATGGACGATATAAATTGGTCGAGATTGGACTCACGGACGGACGTTTTACTTCGACTGAAGCCGATGAGGGGGTTTTCCTCGACATTGCATCCACCGTCAAGCGGCATTCACCTGACGTGAACGGTTCGATTTTTATCCCGGTCAATGGATTGGCCGACGACCGACCAGTGGTTCTTTGCATTTGAATTAATGGGTCCACGCGGTTCCAATAGGATGCACTCTTTGGAAAGGGAAGTCCGATGCGAATCAAGTCCTTGTTGTTTAATTCAGTAATGCTTGTGTTGCCTTTCGCCTCGCTCGCTCACGCCGACCAGTCCGACGCGGTAAAAACCTACGCTCGCGGCGACTATGCCGGCGTCGTGAGTCTGCTGGAACCGGCCTGGCGTGCCGGGAAGGCGAATATCCAGCAGCGAATTCTCCTCGCGCGGGCCTGGTTGCACCTGAAGCAGACCGACGAGGCGCTGGCCGTGCTCAGGTCTGTCCTCAAGACCGACCGGGAAAACCCCGAAGCCAACGCACTTACAGGCCGGATTCTTCACGATAAGAAGCAGAACAAGGAGGCCCTGGAATATCTTAAACGCGCCTATCGGCTCAAGGGCGACCCCGCCACCGCCGGTGTGCTCGGACGATGCTATTTCGCACTGGGCGAACCGGCCAAGGCGAAGGTCTATCTTGAAAAGGCAATGACCGAAGACATCCGCGACCCGATCAACAGTCTCCTGCTCGGAAGGATTTGCCTGTCCCGCGGCCTGGGCGCCTGGGCTGAAAAATACCTGCTTCTCGCCCGCGAAGCCGGCCTGGACTCGCGCGAACTGCACCTCGCACTCGCCCAGGCGTACATGCTCCAGCGGAAATACGTCGGCCCGATACTCATACGACGGTTTACCAAACCAGCGAAACCAGGCGACATCATTAGCAACCACGTCGTCCTCGCCGTCGTCAAAGGCTCGGCCAATCAATACAAGGTCTGCACTCGATATTGCGCCCTCTACGAAGGATACCGCCTGATTAAGGCCGATCCCCAAAGCGGCGACGGTCTCTTCATACTGGCGTCCGCCTGGTTGGCAGCCGGTGATAACGTAATGTGCGCAAAATACTTAGGGCCACTCTTGCAGCGACAGCCAAAGGTGGTCGAAGTAAGAAAACTTCAGGCCCGCCTGCTGCTGGCGAAGAAGGATTTTGATGCTCTGGACCAGGTGCTGCAAGGGAAAGTGCATAGCCCGCAAGAGGCTGGGGAACTTTACTATCGGGCGGCCATGATGCTCCGGGCGGACGGAAAACGGGCCGGCGCCGTCTTGATGCTCAATAAGGCAGAGGCGCATACGCCGACTTGCGGGCGCGTCCTGCGATCCCTGGCGACGCTGCATATGTCGGCGGGTCGGCGAAGCGAGGCCAAGCGGTACTACGCCCGCCTGGTCGAACTGTTCCCCGATGCGCCCGACATCGACGAACTGCGTAACACACTTCGCGTCCTCCAGGTCAAGAAGGGAGCCAGGCAATGAAAACGGTACGTTTTGGTCAAGTCCTTGTC
>DAOVFI010000744.1 GCA_030673005.1 Planctomycetales bacterium | reverse complement strand
GAAGAGACGGTCCACAATCCATAAAGCCGGGGCGACCGTCCCCGCGGCCTCTGAAAGACTATCGTCTCGCTCCCCTTGACCGGCTGCCATTGCGGGAAAAGCCCCTCGGTGTTCAGCGACGACACATCCCACCCCGTCCGGCTCAGGGTTATCATCATCAGTTCCCATCTCTCCGCCTTCGCATTATAAGATGAATATACTATTCTAGCCCCGTCAGGCGACCAGGAAGGATTTATGTCGTCGGTCACACTGTCCGTCAGTTGTACCGCTTTCGCGCCCGGCGTCAGCGGCATGATAAATACGTCCCAGTTGCCGTTTCTGTTCGACACAAATACCAAAAACCTTCCGTCCGGGGAGACGCCGGGCTGCCGGTCGTCCGACGGATGGGACGTTTTCTGAACCGCCGGTATTCCGCCGACCTCCTTGCAGTAAATGTCGAAAGTCTCGCTGTTGTGGCTGGAAGCGTAGAAAAGCGTCTTCCCGTCCCAACTCAGAGCGGGATCGACGGTCTCACCCACCTCGTAGAACGTATGCTGGACGGCGTTGGGCGAGTAGTGCAGGTCCGCGCCCCTCGGTGCCTCGTGCGTCTCCGTTGCACTTTCCGGGGCGAGCGCCGGCTCCACTGCGCAGCCCGCAAGAACCGTCGTTAGGGCAAGAATTATGTATTTTCCGACTTCCATGTCACTCGCTGCGTGTCTGTGGTAATTCCTTCAGGATGCACAGCAGACGGGGTGCCGCAGGCCTTCCGGCGGGCCGCCGAAAAGCGCCGTCGGCTTGGACCGCGCATGGCGTAAGGGATACACGCCGACGGGCCCTTTCGGCGCGACCTCGCCGCCCCGCCGCAGTCGTGGTGATTTCCGCCGCGAAAAGGCGGATTCCGCCGCCCCGCCATCCAGGGAGCATTAAAGAATTGCTGGTGGTTTGGGTCGGACCGCATGCAATGGTGACTGTCCCCTTTACGGAGCCGGGCCCGATTTATCGGGGTCGGCTCGTAGAAGGGGACTGTCACCTTGCGGATCGGGGGAGAGGCTGCTATTTCCCCCCTCGCTTTTACCAGCAATTCTTTAATGCTCCCAGCCCTGC
>DAOVFI010000525.1 GCA_030673005.1 Planctomycetales bacterium | reverse complement strand
AGCCAGTCGGCAGAGACAGCCGGTGAAACAATCCGGCTTTTACCCTCGGCCAGGCAGGCCATTATCAGCGCGCGGAACGAGTGCGACTTGTTCGGTGGGACGCGAACAGTACCATGCAAAGTCTGCGACGGGTGTACCAGTAAATCCATTCGGGTATCCTTACCTGGAATCGAAGCGCCTTATGCTATCCCCGCCGGACCTGCCCCGTCAAGGTCCGTACCGCTTTCGTAAGGCTCCAGGTGGACTACCACGTCCAGCACGTCCGGTCCGGCGGTCAGCAGGCGCTGCTTGACGGCCTCGGATATCTCATGGCCGCGACGGACAGTCAGGTCGGGATCGACCAGTACGTGCAGGTCCACCTGAATACCCGAGCCGAGATACCTCGTTCGTATCGCGTGGACCGTCTCGACGCCGTCCGTTTCGGTCGCAATGGTTCGGATACGCTCGCGGACCTTCTCCGAAGCGCCGGTATCGATCATCTGCCCCATGGCCGGGGCGGCGATCTTCCAGGCGGCGTGCAGAATGAACGCCGAAACCAGGACCGCGCCGACCCTGTCCAGAAACGACCATTCCGGAACGATCGCCGCCAGCGCAACAGCCATCGCCACCGGGACCGAACTGAGCGCGTCGGACCGGTGATGCCAGGCGTTGGCCGCGACGGCGGATGACTTCAGCCGTTTTCCCACGGCGGCAGTCCATCGCGAAAGGGCCTCCTTTGTTACGATCGAGACAACGGCTGCGGCAAATGCGATCCAGCCGGGCGGACCGACCGAGCGGACACGCAGCGCCGTCAACCCGCGATAGGCCAGTCCCACCCCTGCGGCGGCAAGGACCACTGCGATGAAAATCGTAACAGCCGTCTCGATCCGCCGGTGTCCGTAAGGATGATTCTCGTCCGGCGGTTTGGACCAATAGCGAACGCCGACCAGCAGGGCAATGTCCGTTACGCTGTCGGAGAGACTATGGACCGCATCGGCCACGACCGCCTGGCTCTGGCCCAGGATACCGGCGGTAAATTTAACTGCCGACAGAACGAGGTTAATCGTCAACCCCACCCAGGCGACACGCCTGACTCCCGCTACCGAGTAACCCTCGCCGGGATGCCTGTCGGAATCGCTCATACCTGCTCTCAACTATCGTTTGGCATCGCCTTTGATACCCGTCGCCGGTGCGATGTATTCAGCAATAAAACCCCTTGATGACGCCGTAAAATGCCCGCCGAAGTGCCCGCACCGCAACATCTCCGGCCGCCAGCGAATCTGGTTTACATCCGAACGATTCTTACCGCAAAGACCGACCATCCCCGCCGACGGACTGTGCCGGTGATCGGCAGTGCCGAAAATCAACGTCCCAATCCCCAGTATCACCCAGTCGCAAAGACTCGAAGCAATCACAATCGGCCTCGAAACGGCTCTACCGGCCAGAGTAAGGTCGCGCCGCGGGTCGAAAGCCCCCGCCAACACGGCAGCGCCGTTCACGCAAACGCCGGCCGGCAGCAACTCCAGCGCCCGCAACAGTACGTATCCGCCGGCGGAATATCCCAGCAGAAAAACAGGCCGACCCGAACCGCCCCGCTTCCGGGCCGAGACAAAATCGGCCAGCCTTTGCGCCTCGCGCTCCAGCAATCGCCGATTCATTATAGCGGGCAGCACCAGCCAGCCCCGCCAACCGGCGTGCCATTTCCAGTAGAGGAACTCGCCTCTGAAACCCGCCCGCCGCAGACCCGCCGCCGCGCTGCGCATCCCCCACCTTACTCCCAGCCAGCGAATGGACTCTACGAATACCGCCACGCCTTCATCCGCATCGCCGCCCGTATCGCGGGATGTCCAAAAGTGCGGACCGACGCTCAACAGCACGTAAGAAATCACACCCACCCCGCCCAGC
>DAOVFI010000118.1 GCA_030673005.1 Planctomycetales bacterium | reverse complement strand
GAGGTGGTTATTGGGGAGGTCAGGCGTATGTGGAACTACTTTTTGTTGTCGGCTCTTGGCCGCGTAATAAGCGGCAGGCGGGTTCCGCGCACGCATTAAGCACGCAGTAAAACCCGCTTGCCTTCTGCGAGCGGGATTCTCGATTTCTTCACTTTTTCTGATCCTCTTTCCCCGCTCGCGCGGGAATAATGGGTTTGCGTTTTGTATAAAGAAGAGTAAGAGTCCAGACGTATGCAGAAGAAAAGAGCAAGTCAGGCACACATAGTATTTATCACTCCGGCTGTTTGGAGTGATAAATACTTCACCCGCCCGGGTGGCACGGTCAAGCCGAACGCAGTGAGGCTTGGCCGTGATGGCGCCCACCACGGCCAAGTCTCCGACTTGACCGTGCCACCCGTCGTGCCACCCGTTAGGAGCGGAAAAATGAAAAAACAATTCCAAAAGATGAATTGCTTTTTCATTTTGTGTGCCTGATTTGCTCTTTTCTTCTGCATTCATTGCAATTGGGTGAATAGTTACAAGGACAGAACACTCCGCGCCGTCCTCACCACTTCTGCCTTAACTGTTCGACGATACGCCGCGCCATCTTGTTGAAGGCGTCTTCGCTTCCGAGAAAAAAATCCTCCGAGAGTGGTCGTGCGGGGATATAATCGCTGGCCACGTGAAAGTTCTTCTTGTCCAGCAGCACCTCGCCCGTTCGCAGGTCTTTCCAGGTGAAATCTACTATGAGCCGCATCTGGATTTCCATGGCCCGGCCTGTGTGGGGGTTGAAACTCAGGACGTCCTCTTCAACCTTCCGGATCGTCCCGCTCAGCAGCGTGTCGGCCCGTGGCTTTTTTACCACCTTGTAATGAGTATCGGCCTCGATATGTTTAACCACGGCCCTGGTCAGGCGGAACTCTATGTCGCGCCGGTATTCGTCGGTGCCCCGCCGGAAGATCGGTACGGCGATGGTCCTGACATCCCGGCGGTACTGGCTGCTCATCGTGAAACCCTGGGTGGGGTCCGGGTTGGTGCAGCCGATACAGGCGGCGACCATCACCGACAAGACGGCAAAGATTATCCGCATCCGGTTCATGGTTTGCCTTCCTTCCCGGCCGGCGGTGCAGGTTTGTTACTGTCTGGTGGCACAGGTTTCAAACCTGCCCCACCGGTAAGTTTGTCCAGTTCCGTCTGTGCCCGTTTGGCGCTTTCCGTATCAGGATATTCCTTGAGGATGAGTCGGAGATAATATCCGGCGGCGTCCGGCTTGTTCGTCCGCTGGTAGAATCGCACCGTCTCAAATTGCTTTTCCGCCCTGGCCGAGCGAATCCCTTTGAGGATATGCTCGACCTGCGCCTTCCGCGCCTCGGCGGGATACTTAGCAGCGAAGGCCTTGAATCGCTGCTCGGCCTCGATGAGCGGTCTTTCGTCCCACAGCGGTCCGCGATACGACTGAAGCAGCGACGTTGCAAGGGACAACTCCGCCTGGGCCGCTCGCGAGGCCTTGGGCATAAGCGTCAGGAACTGCTCGTAAGCCTCCGCCGCCAGTCGCCATTCGCCTTTGTTGCGATAGTGCTCGCCTATCGCCAGCATTGCAAGTTCCGCCTGCTGCGAGGCCGGGGCGTGCTCGGCGATGCGGCCAAGAATATCGATCCCTTCCTGCTCGGCGTCGAGGCGCAGAACGCCCCAGACTATCCGCTTCTTTCCGGACAGGAAGGCTTTGGCGATCTGAATCTCCCTTTCCAGCGTCCTCTCCAGGCGGTCTCCGCCTGGGAATTCGGCCAGTTGATTTTCGTACCACTCGTACGCCTGCCAGTACCGCCCGCGGGCCAGCTCCGCGTCGCCGGCCAGTTCGAGCACGTCTTCCCGCAACGGGTCGGACTGGTAGCGCTTCAGGAATTTTTTAGCGGCCCGAAGAGCGGAACGGTATTTCCCGCGGTCGATTTTCCGGCGGATCAAGGCCGCCTCGCCGGCGGGCGTTCCCTTGGCCGGCGGCGCCTGGCGGACCCACTTGCCGTCCTTCCGGATAAGTTTAACCTCGGCCACAACCGCCACCGGCGAGATCAGACCGACAAGTAACGCAACTATCAGCAGATTCTTCATCTCTCGAATTCCAATCTGATCGACCACGCGCAGTTTCGCGCCGACAAACTCGTTTGCCGTCGCCGGATTTCGGCAAGCCATGCCGAACCGTACGGCGACGGAACTTTACGCTAATATGCCCGCAGCCGCCTTTACTTTTACCGCAACCGCTTCCATTCGTCAATCATTGCCAGCGTGTTTTCCCAGGGCATGATGCTGTGGGCGGTGGGGCAGGCGGTGAGGATCAGGCCTTTTTTTCCGAAAACGTCGAAGACGTCGCGGACGGCCTGTCGCACCAATTCAGGATTCTTGTCCCACATGTGAAACGCGCTGCTGGGTCCGAGCCAGAAACTCTTACTCCCGCCCAGTTTGGACTTGATCTGCCCCAGGTCAACGCCTTTGAAGGCAATGTCTATCTGCATGATGCAGTCGAAGTCCAGCCCGGCCAGGTGGTCGAGGATAGGCATCACGCCGGTGTTGGCCGTATATGTCAGCAGTTTGCCCCCCTGGTGGACGATCTCGATTTCCTTGCGCAGTCGTTTGCCGAGGAAGCGATCGAGCGTAGCCGGGCTGTAGAAATCGGCGGTTTCGTAAAATCCGTCGCGGCGGATGATATCGACGCCCATCTCTACGGCTATTTCCATGTGACGCACGTTGGCATGGTGTTCGAGTTCCAGGTACTCATCGACCAGGTCCGGCTGGTCGATCGTCATTATGCAGATTTCCTCCGCCCCGCAGATCAGCATCGCCCCGGTCAGGCCGAAACCTATGGAAGTGAAGGTGGGCAGTTGGTGCTTGTCGGCGACGGCCTGGGCTTCGCGGTATGCCAGGCGCAGTGCGTCGAGGTGTTCTCTTGTCCGGGCGGGCAGCAGGATGTGCCGCAGACACTCCAGGTCCGCCGGCGTCTTCAGCCACGGTTCGACATAATGCCCGACGTTGAAATCGCTGAAGAAAGGTACGTCCATGCCGTGCGGCCAACTCGGGTCGTACCTGACGGCGGCGTGAATTTCGCCCGAAGGCGTGCTCCAGACCTTGTGGATGACGTCGTCTTCGTTCCACGCTCTGGACGTAACGTCGGGATTCGGATAGTACGGATGCAACTCGCCGAAGGGGTCGCCCGTGATCGGGTCTGCGCCGATGGGCACACCCACTACCGGATCGACGCCGAGGTGTTCGAAGCAGTATTCGACCCTTTCGGTGTCGGACGGACCCCAGGGGAACTGCCAGCGATGCCCCACGCGCTGCTGCGGTGTAAGGGGATTGAAAAAAGGCGAGCACGGAACGTAGTCAACGTCCTGGCGGCGTATCGCCGCCAGCACCCGCTCGCGGGAGGTCATTGTTTCCATGGTAGGGGCTCCTTCGTGCAGACGCTGCTGGGGAATTATACACTCCTGTTGTGTGGCTGCAATCGTTATCGCACCACCGGGTGGCACGGTCAAGCAAGTCGAGGTCGGATGACCTCGTTTTGCTTGGCCGTGTGAGCGCCGGACACGGCCAAGCGAGGTCGAGGCCAAACGGCCTCAACCTCGCTTGACCGTGCCACCCGGTGGATAATCCATAACAAAGCGACACTATGGAGTGCGGAGATCTCCGGTCCCGGAAACGATTGCGTGCCGGGCGGTCTTCAGTCGCTTGCCCAGTTGGTATTGGATGTGATACGCCAGCAGGGCGTTGACGGCGGCGGCCTGTTTGTCGGGCAGCGTGGGTTTTTTGCCTGCCTCCGCCGCTGTCAGCGCCGCCAGGGCCGACAGGATCGCGGGAGTAACGCGATATTTCTCCGTCGCCGCCGACTCGCAATCCCTGCACAGCAGCCCGCCGAGAGAACTGGAAAAATAGACATCCCGCGTGCCGACCTTCCCGCCGCAGGAAACGCAGGCGTTCAACTCGCCCAGCAGTCCGACGTGCCTTATCAAGCGCCATTGAAAATACGCAAGCACAGCCTGTGGTGAGCCGCGTCGAACCGCCTGCGGCGACGCGTCCGGCTGTCCCAACCGCCCCAGCGCGTTGTGCAGCAGGTCGAAAACTTCCGGATGCGGATCACCCTCCGCTACCACGGCGCCGCACAGTTCCAGCATGAACAGGGCCGAATTGAGCCGGTCCAGCCGCTCCCGCAAGACCGCACGACTGACCGTCTCGGCAAATTCCATCAGTATCCCCAGCGACTGACCCCTCCCGGTAGTAAAGACGCACCGGCCTTCGGCCAGCAGGTCTATCGCCCCGCCGGACTTGCTTTTGGGACGTTTGGAACCCTTGGCCAGCAGCCTCACCACGCCGACGCCTCGCGTCAGAAAGGTCAACACCTGCGAGGTCTCGCTGTAATCAGTCGCGCGAATACAAATGGCTGTGTCGGTCGTGGACATAATCGTCTCAATCCTGATTCATAATGATACACGCCTTCTCCGAATTCGCAAAAGAGTAGGGGGGTGCCGTGGTCGCGGCGTTTGCGACCACGATAAGACCCGGGAATGCACATTCTGCGCAATGAGCACGAACGTGGCCGCGAACACAGCGGCCACGGCACCCGGAAGGGCCGACGTTTTCTATCGACATATAGTCTGTCAAGTAGCATACTTTATATTTATGACAGGTTGGTTGCTGAATATTGTGTACGCACTTGCGCTGGTGGCTTCCAGTCCGATATGGTTGATGCGGATGTTCCGTCACGGCAAGTACCGCAGGGATTTCTCGGAGCGTCTGGGTTTCTCGCCGCGTCTCTACGGCTTCCAGCCGGTGATATGGGTCCACGGCGTAAGCGTCGGCGAGGTCAACGCCGCAAAGGCGCTGGTGGCAGAACTGCACTCGCAGCTGCCGGATTATCGCGTGGTGGTTACTTCGACCACCGACACCGGCCTGGCCGCTGCCGAGCGCGTCTTTGCGCCCGCCCATAAGGTCTTCCGCTGGCCTATGGATTTTACCTTTTCGGTCGCCGCAGCCGTCAGGCGCGTCAGGCCGAGCCTGGTAATTCTCACCGAAGGCGACGTCTGGCCGAATTTCGTGCGTGCGTGTAATCGGCGGGATATTCCGACAGTAGTCGTCAACGCCAGGCTCGGACCGCACAAGGGTTTTCCGCGCTACCGCCTCGTTCGCCCGCTGGCGGCAAGGCTGTTTAATTCGCTGGCGGCCATCGGCGTCCAGCACGAGACCTACGCCGAGATGTTCAGGTCGCTGGGAGTGCGGGACGAAAAACTGTCCGTTACCGGCATGATGAAATACGACAGCGCCGAGATCGCCGACAGCGTCGCCGGACAGGACGCCCTCGCCGCGGCGATGGGAATCTCGGGCGACGATAAATTGCTGGTCGCCGGCGGGACCGGCGCAGGCGAAGAACAGATTGTGCTCGATGCCTTCGCGGAGGTTCGGCGGGAGCACCCGTCTGTCCGCCTGGCGATAGTGCCTCGCAAACCGGAACGGTTCGACGAGGTAGCCCGCTTGATTGCCGCTTGCGGTTTCGCGCTCGTTAGGCGGTCCGAACATCCGGATACTGCAACGAGAGGCGAGTTGCCCGCCGACGCTGTGATATTGGGCGACACGATGGGCGAGTTGCGGAAGTTTTACGCATTGGCGCAGGCGGTTTTCGTGGGCAGGTCGCTTGTGCCGGCCGGCGGTTCGGACATGATCGAGGCTGCGGCGTTGGCTAAGCCGGTCGGCTTCGGGCCTCATACGTTCAATTTCCCCCAGGCGGAATCCATGGTCGATGCCGGCTGCGCCAGGCGTGTCGCCGACATCGGTGAGTTGGCGGGCCTCTGGTCCGAGTGGCTGGACAAACCGGACAATGCAAACGATATGGCCCGCCGGGCGCAGCAGTTCGTCCGGTCGCAGAGAGGCGCTACGAAGCGAAACGTCGATCTGATCTGCCGCATCCTGGGTCGCGTGCCAGCCCTCGCGCCCGGCGGGGTCGCAACAGATGCGATCAAGTAGTACGAGATGAAGTCCAAGCAGTTTAAGAAAGGTTGGAACCACACGGTTACTAAGGAGTGAAATTATGATCGATTATAAGTGTTCCAAATGCGGGGAAGCAATGAGTGTTCCATCTTCGCTAATAGGCGAAAACGAGAAATGCCCCTCTTGCGGGAATGTCTCAATAGTACCACACCCAGCGGATATTAGCCCCGAAGGCATAATAAAGAATGCAGACAAACCGAAGACTGCGATCCCTGGAGAGGGACCAGAGGGGATTGGGGGTTGGCTCATTTTCCCAGCTATTGGTTTAGTCCTTGGGCCAATAATATCCCTATTTAATCTGTCCATGTCATTCGGTATGTTGGGAATGTTTACTGAAGGGGACATGGCCATCGAATACCCAGGTGCACAGGAAGCCATAGTTGGAACATCTGTTTTGGTAATATTGATGGTCTGTTTCGATATTTTCGTAGCTGCTCTCTTTTTCCGCAAGAAGCGGAGTACTCCGAAAGCTATAATTGCTTTGCTAGCTGCAAATATAATTATCACGTTCATTAACGTAGCATGGGCTTCCAGCGCATTTATGACATCTTTTGACATTGGAGAATTAGCAAGATCATCTGTTGTGGCTGCAGTGTGGATTCCATACTTCCTTCTTTCAGCAAGGGTGAAGAACACATTCACGGAGTAGTTTGTTGGAGAAAATGTATGGTGGTTAACCGTGGGCATCACGGACCATCATTCTGATAGGCGAGAACGTGCCTGATACTGAATTGAGACAGACTGTTCTGAAAAATGCCCGGCGTATCGTCGTGAAGGTCGGCACCGCCGCCCTGACCGACCAGGCCGGTCGTCTTGACGTTGAATATATCTCCGGGCTGTGCGGTCAGATTGCCGCCGTCGCCGGAGGGGGCGTGGAGGTTGCGCTGGTCAGCAGCGGCGCGATCGGCGCGGGTATGGCCGAGTTGGATCTTGACGAGAAGCCCGGGACGCTGCCGATGCTCCAGGCCGCCGCCGCCGTCGGGCAGGGGCAACTGATGCGGACCTTTCACGACGCGTTCGGCGCATTTGGCGTCAAGGTCGCACAGATTCTCGTTACACGCGGCGACTTCGAGGACCGCACGCGATACCTCAACATCCGCAACACCATCGCAGCGCTGCACGACCTCGGCGTCGTGCCAATCGTCAACGAGAACGACACTGTGGCCGTCGATGAACTCGAAGGGCGCTTCGGCGACAATGACATCGTCGCGGCGCTTGTAACGAACATGCTCCGGGCGGACCTGCTTGTGATGCTGACGGTGGTCGAT
>DAOVFI010000545.1 GCA_030673005.1 Planctomycetales bacterium | reverse complement strand
TTGACCCCGATGTCGAACAGTTTCTGCATGTCGTCTGTGCTTGCGATGCCGCCGCCGACGGTCAGCGGGACGGAGATTCGCTCCGCCGTTCGCCTGACGGCATCGAGCATGGTCTTTCGACCTTCGACGGTTGCGGTAATGTCGAGGAACACCAGTTCGTCAGCCCCGGCCTGACTGTAGGCTTCCGCGGCCTCGGCCGGGTCGCCGAGTTCCTTCAAGTCCACGAAATGCACGCCCTTGACCAACCGGCCGTCCCTGGTATCAAGACACGGTATGATCTTTTTGTAATCCATAATCTCTTCCTTAAATTTCAAACTGACAATTTTGTGGCACGGGCGTCTCGCCCGTGGGGAAAAACAGCCAAAATCCATAAAATTCATGGGCGGGACGCCCATGCCACACCTTATAAAAGCGTTCCCAATTCCTCATACATCGCCAATATATTCTCGACGGGAACGTTGGCCTGGATGTTGTGGACCTGGCAGAAGACGAAGCCGCCGCCGGGGGCAAGGTCGTCAACACGATGGCGGACCTCCTGCCGTACGTCGTCGGGCGCGCCGCTGGACAGGACGTGCTGCGTGTCGCAACCGCCGCCCCAGAAGACAATATCCTTGCCGAACTCGGCCTTGAGTTTCGCTGAATCCATGTTCGCCGCCGAGACCTGAATGGGATTCAGTGCATCGACGCCCATCTCGATAATATCGGGAATAAGATCATAGACCGAGCCGCAGGAATGCAGCAGGATGGGCTTACCGCTCTTTTCCTTGATGTACTGCCACAGTTGCTTGTGGTACGGCTTGACCATTTCACGATACAGGTCGGGCGAGAGGAGCGGGCCGTTCTGGCTGCCGAGGTCGTCGTTGACCTGGATGATCTGGACGTACTCGCCAACGGCCTCAAGATATTTGTCGATCCGGGGCAGGTATGCCTTGATCTGCCGCTCGAAGTAACGGTGGGCCAGGGGCTTGTTAATCATCAGGTCCATCATGAAGTTTTCGTAGCCGCGAATGAACTGCCCTGCCATGAATAGGTGGACCCACAGGTTGGCGACAATGGCGTAGTCTGTCTCGTCGTGGAGTTTTTTCGCCTTCGCCCGCAGGTCGTCGAAATCCTCGTCATTACAGGCGGGCCAGTCGAAGGATTTGAGAAACTCCATTCCGTTGTCGATGTCCTCGACGGTCTGGGCGTCTTCCAGTGGGAAGAAGACATTATCAAAGTACAGGCCGCTTTCCGGGCAGCGGGCTACTACCGTGCCGTCGTCGGACAGTTGGACCATCTGGCCGTTGTCGAGTTTTTTCAGGTTCGCCTTCGCGGGTATCTCGGCGGCAGAGCCGTCCTGGAGCGTCCACGGCTTCCACTGCCTCGGCTCGATGAGCAGGGCGACAGCGTCCGAACCGACCGCTTCGACTACGGGAAAATCAACCTTGGCGATCATCTGCGCCAGGTCGTAAATCTGCGTCGGTCCGTCGATGCCCAGCCGTTCTTTCAGACGATTGTAGGCGATGCCCATGATGCCGGACGACTCGGTCGATCCCAGGTCAACAGGAACGCGGTCCGGCTCCTTATGCTGCAATGCGGTAAGTATTCGTTCTCTCGGTGTCATATGGACTCTTTCTCAGTTGATGTATGGCTTTTTCATTTGGGCGACGCGATATATTACAATATAGCCTGATCCATAACACTTATCTCAGATATCACATCGACTCGAATATATCCTATCGCCAAGTCACCTTCAAGGCAATCGGTGCACCCGCCGAAAAAGTCGTCGTCACCGGCTCACTAAAATACGA
>DAOVFI010000687.1 GCA_030673005.1 Planctomycetales bacterium | reverse complement strand
CCGATTCCTGCCGGACAAGGCAATCGACCTGATGGATGAGGCAGCGTCCCGCCTGCGGATAGAGAACGATTCCATGCCCGCCGAACTCGACGAACTGCACCGGCGGGTTATGCAACTCCAGATCGAGCGCGAGGCCCTGCGTAAGGAAAAAGACGCCGCCTCGGCAGAACGACTTGCCGACCTGGAGAAACAACTGGCCGGGATGGAAGAGAAAGACCGCGCCCTGACCGCGCAATGGGAAAACGAGCGGAAGATTCTCGCCGAGGCCAAGTCCGCCCGCGAGGCCATACAGGATAAGCAGACCGAGTTTGAGCAGGCCCAGCGGTCCGGCGACCTGGAGGCCGCCGCTCGCATCCAGTACGGCGAACTGGTGGAGTTGAACAGGCAGGCCGAAGACGCCGAGCGGCGACTGGCCGAACTGCACACCGACGGGGCCGCCCTTGTACGCGAGGAAGTTACGCCCGACGAGATAGCCGAGGTCGTCGCGCGATGGACGCATATCCCGGTTACGAAACTGCTGGAGACCGAGCGTGACAAACTGATGAAGATGGAGGACCGCCTGCGTGCGCGGGTGATCGGGCAGGATGACGCGCTTCGCGCCGTCGCCGACGCCGTCCGTCGCAGCCGGGCCGAACTGGGCGACCCGCGCCGGCCCATCGGCTCGTTCCTGTTCCTCGGGCCGACCGGCGTGGGAAAGACCGAACTGTGCAAGGCCCTTGCCGAACTGCTGTTCGATACCGAAGACGCGATGATCCGAATCGATATGAGCGAATTCATGGAGCAGCATTCGGTGGCGAGGCTTATCGGCGCGCCGCCCGGATACGTCGGTTACGAGGAGGGCGGCCGGCTGACTGAGGCCGTCCGCCGCCGACCTTACAGCGTCATACTGTTCGACGAGATCGAAAAGGCGCACGCCGACGTCTTCAACGTCCTGCTGCAGGTGCTCGACGACGGGCGTCTGACCGACGGGCAGGGGCGGACCGTCGATTTCAAGAACACGATAATCGTAATGACAAGCAACATCGCCAGCGAGTTCGTCCGTGAAATGGCCGACGGGCAGGCCGAAGACTGGGAGATCGAGGCTCGGCTGACCGACGCGCTCAAGCAGCACTTCCGCCCCGAATTCCTCAACCGCATCGACGAGACGATAGTTTTTCACACGCTGAGCAAGGACAACATCGCCGCGATAGTCGATATCCAGGTCTCTTACCTCGCCCGCCGCCTGGCCGAGCGAAAG
>DAOVFI010000407.1 GCA_030673005.1 Planctomycetales bacterium | reverse complement strand
TATACCACCACGCCCCGACCGCAAGGACAACTACGCCAAGGTGCGCGCACCAGAGACCCAGGTTCGCCAGGCTAAGCCGGACACGAACGATCGTCGCGCAGATGACGTTGAGCACCGCCAGCGCCAACAGCGTCTTAAGCGGCCAGGCGGCGTACAGTCCGCCACTGCCTGTCAGGAGTCCCTGGGACTTCGGCGAAATCAGCGACGCTGCCGCCAGATAGAAAATAAGCAACCCGGCAAGCACCAGGCCGGTCCACGTACTGACCGCCGCAACGCCGACCGCGCGGAGTATCCGACCCGCAGAACGCGGACGCTTCGAGTTTTCCACCTCGCTATCCAAATAAGCACCATAGTAGGCTGGGACGGAGCGCTGCGGAGTCCCGGCATTTCGCAGGCCTTGCCGGGGCTCGCTGCGCTCGACCCGGCCTACCAATTCGCTGCGCTCGACCCGGCCTACCGTCCGTTATATAATCCCGCATTCGACGGATTAAATCCATCTTCGACAAATTCTTTAGGAACATTTCCGCCTGTTGTGCGTCTGATAGATTGAAGCGGTTTCAGACAAACAGACGGTAAAACTGAAAGGAGAAGGACATGAAGCGAAGAATTGCAGCAATTCTGTGCCTGTCGGCCGTGATGCTGGCTGGGCCGACAGTCGCGTCGGCGCGGATCAAACTGGCGACGCTGCCGCAGCGTCAGCGAGTGGAGATCCAACTGGATAACGGCCGGTACACGCTGGTCGAGGAGGAGCGGATCGTACCGCTGCTCAAATCGTCCGCCCGGTCCGGTAACAATATGATCGACTTCAGCTGGTCAAACACGCAGATCGACAAGAATTCGATCCAGTTCCGCCCGCTGGCAGTGCGAGAAGAAGGCAAGTTCCGCCCCATCAGGAAAATCGACGGCAGAGACGAGATAAGCGTCATCAACTCCGCCTATCCGCCCGGCGAGAACGCGTTGGTCTGGGAGGTATATTCAGCCGAAGCCTGCGCGGTCAAGGTGCGGGTAAGTTACCTCATCAGCAACCTGACCCGCTCGTTCGCCTACAGGGCGCTGGCCGACAAAGAGGAAAAACAACTGACGCTAAAGAATTATATCCAGTTGCGGAACTATTCCGGCGAGGAGTTCGGGGCCGCCGGCGTATGGGCGGGATTCGGGCCGAAGTTCCTCAAACAGGTCGGACAACAGGAAGACATCAAGATGCTCCTGCACCGGTTCAAGAAGGTGCCCATCAAGAAAACATTCACCTATGACTGGTACACCTACGGGGCGCTGAACCCGGCCAAGCCGCTGTGCTCGAAGGTCCTGATGCGATACGTACTGACCAACGACGAAAAGCACGGCCTGGGCAAATTCCCCCTCCAGCCGGGAAAGGTGCGTATATTTATCCAGGACGGACGGGGCGGAGAGGCGTTCCTCGGCGAAGACTGGGCGAAACTCACACCACTCGACGGGAAGATGAAACTCTACCTCGGCGAAGCGCGCGACGTCGTCTGCAAGCGGATCGTCAAAGACAACAAACGCCACCGCGTCCGGGGCAACCTGTTCAACCAGGAAATCTGGATAAAGTACGAGATCGAGAATTTCAAGGACAAGCCGCTTACGCTGGACATCATCGAGCAGATGAACCGCCTCGCCCGCCAGTACGGCGCCAATCCGCACGGCGACGCCGAATGGGAGATCGGCCCGCAGACGTCAAAGGAAATCGAGCTCACATACGAGCAAGGCGGCGCAAAGCCGAAACTGCATATCAAACTCCCCGCCCGCCCGAAGGACAAGAAAAAGAAGGTCGAGAAGAAGACTTTCATCTTTCACTTTACGATCAAGAACCTCTGGTAAGAAAGGAGACCGACAATGAAACGCAATATGATTATCACAGCGATTGTGCTGGCCGGCCTCCTTGCTCAAGCCGGAGCCAAGAACGTGGACCTGGTAACGCTGCCAAAACGCGATACCGTCCAACTGACCATCTATAACTCCGAAGACATTACACTCGTCAAGGAGACGCGGCATATCACGCTGAAAAAGGGCGCGAATAAACTCCAGTTCTCCTGGGCAGGGACGCTTATCGACCCGTCCAGCGTCGAGTTCCGCCCGTTGGAACACGCCGACGATATCGAAGTGGCTGACACCGTCTTTCCCGGTCAGAAGCCACAGCATTTGATTTGGAACATCAAATCCAAGTTCGAAGGCCAGGTGAAGGTGGAGGTAACGTACTTCACCAGCGGCCTGACCTGGAGCATGGACTACGTCGCAACGACCGATCCGGGCGAGACGGTTATGAAATTCCGCGGCTACGTGCGTGTCTTCAACCGCTCCGGCGAAGAATACGAGAACGCACAGATACGCCTCATCGTCGGGACGATTAACCTGGTCGAGAAGATCGCCGACCTTGCCCGGCGACGCGGCATTCCCGTACCGACTGTAGTAACGGCGCCGGGCAGATACCGTGGAATGCGGCGAAGAGCGGCCAGGGAATCATTCGGAAAGGCCAAAATGGCTGCGGATGAGGCTGGCCTTGTCGCAGGGGCCAAGGGCATCGTCAAGGAAGGCATCAGCGAATACTTCATGTTCTCCGTCGCGGGGACCGAGACGATCCGCAACGGCTGGAGCA
>DAOVFI010000414.1 GCA_030673005.1 Planctomycetales bacterium | reverse complement strand
CCGTCGGGGGCGCTGTCGTTGTCCGAAGCAACCAGCGTCCCGTCCGGACCGAACAGGTCAATGGCCGGGTCGCAGATGTTATCGGGGTCCAGCAGTGCGTCAAACGGGGTCAGTGTAGTAAGCGTTAAACTGTCACCCGCTTCGACCGGCAGGTAATACATGTCGCCTTCGTCCCACCAGGCGGTTCCGGCATAACCGAGCACGACGCCGGAAGCGCCCATCGGCTGGGGCGTCGGGTCGTTGCTGCGGTAAAGGTGAAAATCCGCATTGCGGGTTATCACCAGGTTATAGTTATCATGCACATGATCGGAGGTTACTCGCGCGAAGTACGTACCGCCCGCCTCCGCCCGGAAACCGGAAATAGCCGCCACAACTTCACCGACTCCGCCCGGAACTTCACGACCGACGACAATCGGATTGCCGTATTCATCGTAAAGGTCGATGTTGAAATCAGGCGCCCATCCGCCGCCGGCGGTATCCGCCACCACGAGGGTGGCCGAGTCACCGGCGTCCAAAGTGAAACTGTACCAGTCCCGGGCAGGAGCCACGATGTGGATGTCGTCCCACGCGCGGAAGTCCCCGCCCTCGTATGTGTTGTCCGTATCCTGAAACTTGATCCGCAGGTCAGGCCCCAGGTCCATTCCCGCCGCCGCAGCCGCCCCGGCAAGATCGATGCCGAAAGTGCGCCACGATGTGTAACTGGAGCCGGGACCGTTCCAGATCGGATGCCAGTGAACCCCGTCGTTACTGATTGCGATCCCGTCGGCGTAAGCATGTCCAACAAAGTCGCCGTCAAAAGATTCGCTTGAACCGTAAGATGCCTTGTACTGGAACCAAAGGAGCGCCTGGTCCTGTCCCGACAGGTCCACCGTCCAGACCGCTTCATTCAGCGTCGGATAGTCGAAGTGGCCCTCACGGAACATCTTCAGTGCGTAAAGCCCCTCAGGCGGAGAGGGATAGGTCTCGTCGGTTACCAAAACCCGCCCGCTGGGGTCGGAAGAATATGTCGTCCACGCCTGTCCCAGGCTGCCGCTTTCAAATCCCTCCTCAAGAAGCACTGTTGCGTCTTCCAACGGCAAAGACGCTATCACGCCGGCGCGTTCGGCCTGCCCAGTCAACTCAATGAAGCCCGAATCGAGGTCCTGGGCCGTCTGCGGCGAATCGTTGGGTGCGGCGAAAATGTTCTCCTCTTCCAGCGCCGCATTGAGATATACCACCAGGTCGTATGAGCCGATACCCGCTATGCTGGTTACGCCGAGTGTGTACGTCCCCGAATCCGTCGGACCCACGAGCTGGACAAGTTCCGCCTCGCCCGCGCCGGTCCCATCGGCCGTTGCGATTAAGGCGCCATTCGTGTCCTTCAAGGCCAGGACGAGGTCCAGTTGCGAATTGCGAGGTTCGGCCAGCACCGTAATCGTCTGGCCGGGGTCCACGTCAAAGGAGAATATCTCAGTTTCGCCGAGCCAGTTAATGACTTCGACGTCCGAGGTGGATCTGGGGCCACCGCTGTACATTAGAGAGCCGGACGGGTGTTGTCCGCTTGTGATATCGATGTGTGTCGCAGGAACCGACCAGTCAATAAGTTCGTCTGACGACACCAACCCGGCCGGCATGCCGTCCAGCAGCAGCCGCGGCTCCAGAGCCTCCAACGCCGGCCTCGTCTGGCTGTTTAATAAAGCCGCCTTGTCGCGACGACGTCGTGAAGGCGTTTTATGAGCAGAGGATTTATCGC
This sequence comes from Planctomycetales bacterium, assembly GCA_030673005.1. Lineage (GTDB taxonomy): Bacteria > Planctomycetota > Phycisphaerae > SM23-33 > SM23-33 > DAOVFI01. Next base: position 820 of record DAOVFI010000414.1, on the reverse strand, counting down.
TAGACCGTAAATCACCCATCGAAAATCTCCTTTGTTTGGACGAATGGCCGCCCCGCCACACCGACTATATGCAACCGAAGGATGCTCCGCAACGCAAGTTTTAATTAGACTGACCGATTTTGTGGCACGTGCGTCTCGCACGTGCGTCTCAGGGCCGCCTGCCTACCGGCAGGTAGGTCTCGGCCTTGCAAATTCGCCATCCCACGATTGAGATCTACCTGCCGGTAGGCAGACAGTTGCAAGACGCACGGGCGGGACGCCCGTGCCACGTGACCCCGCAGGTCGGCAATAATGCAACCCGGCTGCCCCGTCGTCAATTCATATTGCGGCGACGACGCAGCAAACACAGTCCGCTCAAAACCAGCAGCGATAAAGTCGCCGGTTCGGGGATCAACTGGATTGAATGATCGTAAGGCCCCGCATACGCCAACGTGTGCGCGCCGCCCATGAACGGCACGTCATTGGTAACCACAAGAGCGACTTCATATTCGCCGCCGGAGGCGGAAATCGGATCGAAGAGCATGTCCTTGTGAATGGAGCCAAGGAATCCGGGCAGAACCTGAAAATCCCCGATCGTTACACCGTTAATTAACACCTCCCATTCCACCGGCGTGCCCGTCAGTGTGTTTTGCGGAACCTCGATGTCCAGAATCGCCCGTTCGATCTCGGCTTCGCCGTCCGCAAAAACCTCGGTAACCTTGTGGCCCATGCTTGCACTGAGGAACCAGCCGATCTCATTTTCATTTATCACCCCGACTGAGGCCGTTACCGTCGAGTCGTTTGAAGGGAAATCGTGAGTATCGGCCAATGCCGCCCCTGC
>DAOVFI010000373.1 GCA_030673005.1 Planctomycetales bacterium | reverse complement strand
GCATACACGGAAAGACACGCATAGACATCGTGCCCATAGAGGGCGGCAACGACTATGTAATCGATTCACTCAGGCATCCCAAGAAGTATTACAGGCCTGCACGCACGCTCAAAGAAGCGAAAATGGTGCTCTGCCTGTACGAGTCCGTCGAACACCCCTTCCTGTGGGTATTTACATTCCCTTCGCTCAAGCGGGCCAAGCCTTACATCACCTGCGACAGCGGCAAAGGCCCAAGGACCGACGCATTCTCCTGGGGGCAAGGATTGGCAAAGGTGCCGAAGCACTGGTTCAGCGAACCCGACTGGCCGAGGAGGTCCTGGGGCTGCATCGCATCGACACATGCCGCGTTCGGAAAGGACCTGAAAGAGCCGGTGGTAATCGGGGCCTTGACTTATTGGCATAACTGGAACCGCGAGGAACTGGGCATACCGATAAAGGCAGGCCAGGAGTACAAGAGCAAGTGGAAACCGCCCTACCCCGGCAGGTGGCGAATGACGGCCAGGGTGGCAGAGAAGAAATACGACCAGGGCTGGGAATACGACGGCAAGACGAAATTCCCGGCCAGGCATTTCTCAAAGGATGTCTATGACGGCAATTTCACCTTCAAAAGCCCCATTGACGGCGTTCTGGACTACGTACTTATGTACATGTATGACCGGACAAAGGACACGCCGGCTAACATCCTGACGCCGATGGACCAATATCGCTGGACCATCGAGCAGACGAAATAACGACAACGTCCGGGCGGGAAGTATTTTTCTCAGTCTTCAGCGCCGGACCGGACAGATGAAAAATCGCCGGCGTACAATCAGACTTTGAATCGCCGTCGGATGAACGTAAAATCTTACGGTAAGAAGACACTGAAAACGGAGCCGTCTTTATATGCCTGAGATTTGCGTACTACCCGTTCACCTGGTCAACAGGATCGCCGCCGGCGAGGTGATTGAGCGTCCTGCCAGCATCGTCAAGGAACTCGTCGAGAACGCCCTTGACGCCGGCGCATCGACCATCGACATCACCGTAGAAGACGGCGGTCGGCGGCTTATTTCCATCCGCGACGACGGAAAGGGCATGGACGCCGATGACCTTGCCCTGGCGCTGAGGCCCCACGCCACCAGCAAGATCGCCGAAGCCGACGACCTCTTCAATATCCGCACGATGGGCTTCCGCGGCGAGGCGCTTGCATCGATATCGGCTGTGGCTCACGTTCGCATCGTTTCACGTCGGCGATCGAGTGGCACGGGCGCCTGCCTGCCGGTAGGCAAGGTCTCGCCCGTGCAGCCGGACAACGGTTACGAAATCCGCGCCGAAGGCGAGGAGATCAGCCCCGTTCGCCCCGCTGCCGTGGCGGCACACGGGACAACGATTACCGTGCGGAACCTGTTCTTCAATACGCCTGCCCGGCGTAAATTCATGCGGACGGCAAACACCGAATTCGGTCACATTGTCGGGCAACTGACTCGTCTGTCGCTGCCGAACTGCAACGTCGCTTTCAGCCTGACGCACAACGGACGCGAGACCCATCGCCTCCCCGCCGGCCAGACGCTCCGACAACGTGCAGCCGACCTGCTGGGCGCCGAACTGGCCGAGACGCTTGTTGAAATAGGCAGCGACGAAGGTTCGGTGAAAATCTCAGGCCTTATCGCCCCACCGCACCAGTCGCGGTCTTCGGCCAGGTGGCAATACATCTTCGTCAACGGGCGATACGTCCGCGATCGCGTCCTGTCTCACGCACTCCGCGAGGCATATCGGGGCATGATGGAGCCGTCGCGATCGCCGGCGGCCATTCTCTTCATCGAAGTGGACCCGTCCGAAATCGACGTCAACGTGCACCCGACCAAGATAGAAGTCCGCTTCCGCAACGGACAACTCCTCCACTCCCAACTGCTCGGCGTCCTGCGCGAGGCGTTGAATAAAATGAACGTCGCCACTCCCGCAGTCATCGGCGCGCCCGCCCCGCCGGAGGGTCAGACAGAAGACAACAGTCGGCAGGAGTCATTGAGACAGTCGCTTGCGGACTTTTTCAAATCGGCAAAGCCCGCCGTGAGCCTCGGAGTCGAACGAACGGAACAAGAGAACATCGGGCCTGACCATCGGAAGCGATATCAGACGACAGGCCGACCCGACGGTCCCGGCCAATATACGCCGTCCGATTTCCCCACCGCCCCACCACAACCGCCCGAATCCGCCCCGCAGGCCCGACTAATACGCCGCAACGCCATACAGATCCACAACGCCTATATAGTCGCCGCCACCGACGACGGTCTGGTCATCATCGACCAGCACGCGCTGCACGAGCGAATCATATTCGAGGAAATAAAGCGGAGACTCCTGAACGGCAGACTCACCTCGCAACGGTTGCTGATTCCCGAAACGGTTGAGGTCGATCAGTCCGGCAAGGCCGTTCTGAGCGAACGGGCCGATCTGCTGGAGCGTCTCGGAGTGGACCTGACTGAATTCGGCCCGGGAAGCGTCGCCGTCCACGCCGTGCCGAGTTTGCTTGTGGAAAGAAATGTATCAGCCGTTGCGTTCGTACGCGACCTGCTGGACCTGCTGACCGAGCACGCTTCTGCCGACCCGGCCGAACTGCTCGATAGCGTCCTGGCGACAATGGCCTGCAAAGCCGCCGTAAAGGCGGGCGACCGGCTCACGGATGAGGAAATCAGCGCCCTCCTGGCCGGACGCACAGAGGCCGACAGGCACGGATCGTGCCCCCACGGCCGCCCATTCGCCCTGACTCTGACCCTGGCGGAACTGGAAAAACAATTTAAACGAACGTGAATATTCTCCCGTGCCACGTATTGCTGTAAATTGCTCATTGAAGATTATGACTTTTTCGCTACAATGATGATGTTCGAGGCATATTAGAAAGGAATGCAGTATGAACGTAAGACGCGGGATATCGGCAATATTGAGCCTGTTTTCGGCCTGTTTGGCACTGACCGG
>DAOVFI010000784.1 GCA_030673005.1 Planctomycetales bacterium | reverse complement strand
CGACGACATGAAGGCCCTGGCGGGCACGGACGCTTACCTGGTGGTGAATGAGTATCATTCGCTGTCAGGTCCGAACAGAAGCAGCATGAAGGATGCGGTTGATTTTTATCAGGCGCGTTATGAGATAAAGTGGGGGATGTAAAAAATAAGTCTAAAGTCGAAAGTCCAAAGTCCAAGGTCAAAAAGGAGTCGGCAAAGCCGACACATTAATAGGAGGTAAGGAAATGGCAGTTGGAAGTTTATTTTCATTATACGCGGTCCTGGTAGATGCTACGCTGATCGACCAGATAACCGATCTGTCAATGGCGGCCGAGCTCGACGAAATCCTGCTTAACGCCGGCGGCGAGGTTTTCAACCGGTTCGTGGCAACCGGGACCAAGCAGGAGGTTATCAACTTTTCCTCGAACGCGATAGCGACCGCCCTGGGGACGGTGGCATTGGCCGGGAAAAAGGTCGAGTCCGGGCACGTGGTGGACTGCTATTTCCAAAAGTATGCGAAAGGCGGGTCACGCGCGGGCGCGAGCGCTCACCCGAAAATCGTAGTCAACGAAGGGATTGTAATCCCCACGGGAATCAACGCGGAAAACGACCAGGTCGCGCAAATGGGCATGTCGATAATCGCCACGTATGACGGTTCAAACGACCCGCTCAAGTACACGGCCGACCAATCGCTCGGCGGTTCGCCGAATGCGGATGAAGCGTTTACGGTCGGACCGATAAAGCTGAACGGGACCACCATAACCGGAATCCAGGGGATTCAGATCAACCCGGGAGTCCAGGTAGTCACCCTGGGCGGAGACGGCGAGGGCCATGTAACTTTCGTGGCAATCAGACGAGTGCAGCCGTCGATTATATTCCGGTTCGTGGATGTTGCGGCCGCTCTTGCGAGCGTGAAGTTCGCGGGCGAGGCCCAGGGCGCCACGGACAGCGTGGTATACCTGCGGAAAATGGCGGCAGGCGGAGCGCGGGTTTCGGACGTGACGGAAGAACATATTTCCTTTACGC
>DAOVFI010000547.1 GCA_030673005.1 Planctomycetales bacterium | reverse complement strand
CCAACCGCCGTGCACGGCGGCTTGCCCCGCCGGGATCGATATTGCCGGCTATATCGACCTCATCCTGCAGAAAGATTATGCGGGGTCAACGGCTCTCATAAAGGAGATGCTACCGTTGCCGGGCGTGCTCGGGCGCGTGTGCCCGCGCCCCTGCGAAGATCCGTGCAGGCGCATTCAGATTGACGACAAGCCGGTCGCGATCTGCGCCTTGAAACGGTTCGCGGCGGACAAGGCTGCCGAATCAGGATTGCCAACGCAACCCGAGCCAAAGCCTCCCACCGGCAAACGCGTTGCCGTCGTCGGCGCCGGTCCGACGGGCCTCTCCGCGGCCTACTATCTGGCACTTCAGGGGCACAAGGTTGTGCTGCTCGAATCGGAAAAGAAGGCGGGTGGCATGTTGCGCTTCGGCATTCCGCCCTACCGCCTGCCCAATAGTGTGCTTGACCAGGAGATCAACGACATCCTGTCGCTGGGCGTCGAGCTGAAGACGAACCAGACGATGGGCCGCGACTACCAGATCGATACACTCAAGGATCAAGGCTTCGATGCTGTTTACCTGTCCATCGGTGCCATGGCCGCCAAACCGACGGGTCTTCCTGGCGACGACGCCGAGGGCGTTATGTCGGCGATCAAGTTTCTTGCCGACGTCAACTGGAACGAGACCGTCAATATCGGCAAACGCGTCATCGTCATCGGCGGGGGCTTCACGGCAGCGGACGCGGTGCGGACAGCACGCCGTGTTGGTGCGTCCGAAGTGACCATGATGTACCGGCGCACACGCACGGAGATGACGGCGGCCGCACACGAAATACACGAATGCGATGTCGAGGGTATCAAACTCGACCTGCTGACGGCTCCCGTTTCGGTAAACGTCGAAAACGGACGCGTAGTAGGGATAACGTCGCAGCGCATGGAGCTCGGCGAGCCTGATGACAGCGGCCGGCGGCGCCCGGTCCCTATACCGGGTTCGGAATATTTTACGCCTGCAGATACGATTCTCTTAGCGATCGGACAGGACGTCGACGTCGCGGCACTCAATGAGGGTGACCTCGGTCTCGACAAAAGATGGGGCACCATCGAGGTAGACCCATCAACGATGATGACCAACTTGCCCGGCGTTTTCTCCGGCGGTGATTGCGTCAGCGGTGCAGCCACCGTCGTCGAAGGTGTTGGGGCTGGCCGACTGGGCGCTTTCGCTATCAATGCCTACCTGAACGGTGCCGACGAGGCGGGAATTGCCGCCGCGATCTTCCAGCACAAGCCCGAGTTTTTCGACATCGGCGCCAAAGCCGCGTCAGCGGCGGCGTTGAACGAAATGCCGGTCATTGATGGCGATGGTCGCCTCAAGGCATTCGACAATTCGCAGCATGGCGGCGACGTGGACAATGACGAGGCCTTCAAAGAGGTTGAAGTCGGCTTTTCAGAGGAAGTGGCATTGCGAGAGGCTGGCAGATGCCTCATGTGCCGTTGCCCGGCGGCCGGCGTGTGTACGTTGCAGAGCCTCTCCCTCAAATACGGTGCTGGAACCAAGGTTTATCTGGGTAAGGATGCATGGAAATGAATGTAACTCTCGAGATTAAAGAGTCAGAACAGGTCGACGCCGGTATCGCGCCGCCGCTCGTATCCTGGCCGTTTTTCCAGCTCGAATTCGAGAAGTGCATCAAGTGCATGCAATGCGTCCGCATCTGCGACGAAGTCCAGCATCGCGAGGTCTACACAATCGACGAGTCGGGCTACCCGGTACTCGTCAGCGGCACCAACGACTTTCGCGACACG
>DAOVFI010000188.1 GCA_030673005.1 Planctomycetales bacterium | reverse complement strand
GTGTTTATCCTCGACGACAGCGTATCGATGGGTCAGAAGGTCGCCGACACTACCGCTTTTTCCAAGGCCGCCAGCGATCTGGCCGGGATGATCGAGGCGATTCCATCTACCGACGAGGTGGCGGTGTTGCTGACAAGCAGGCCGAAGCGGTCCGAGGCCCTTTGTCCGCTGAAAAACCTGACCGATCCGGAGGTCCTGTCCGGAAGGCTCAAATCGCTCAAACCGTCCGACACGACTGCGATGCTGAACCGGGCCGTTCGGACAGCAGGGGAGATTTTAAATGAGACGGGGACGGAAAAACGGCTGTATGTACTAAGCGATTTCCGCAGTAGTGATTATGGCGTCGAGGGAAACATACAGGACCTGAGTCGAGAGTTCAAGATCCTGGCGGATACAAAGGCGGAAATAATTCTGATGAATTACGGCGCAGCGCCGTCGGTGAATCTGACGGCTGTTGATATCCGGATGCTGGATAAACTGGCAGTTGCGTCGGTTCCGGTCAGGATGGAGTTTCGTGTCCGGAACAACGGTCCGAAGCGCGCCGAAGACGTGCCGGTGAGTTTTGTCGTCCGCAGCGACGACGGTGAAGAGGTAAAACTTCCCGTGCGGACGATACGTTCGATTGATCCGGGTCAGACCGAGTCTGTTCAGATCGCCTATACCTTTCCCGACGCCGGGCCGGCCGTTATTGAAGCGCAACTGTCGGCCGACAACCTCGCCGGGGATAACACGGCCAGTCTGGCGCTGGACATCCGCAAGGCGCGAAGGGTGCTTATTGTCGATGGCGAACACGACGTAAGCGATCCGATAAACAGCGAGTCGATCTTTCTGACCGTAGCCCTGGACCCAAGCGGCGACGGGCGCGACGGCAACAAGTGTGATGTGGTTTCCGCCGACCGCGTCGCCGAGGTGAACTTCGACCGGTACGACGCGGTAATCCTGGCAAACGTCGGACGGTTTCCCATGACGGTAAATCCGGACGGTTCGAGCGGTTACGCTCAGATGGAATCGTTGAGCAGGTATGTCCGCGGCGGCGGGGGGCTTGTGATATTCACCGGCGACCGCGTCAATCCCGACTTCTACAACGGCCCGTTCTACGATAGCGGCAAAGGGCTTTGTCCGTTGCGCATAGCCGCTCCTGTCGGCGATGCGAATAAGAAACAGAAATACATCCGCCTGTTGCGCCAGAGCATTTCCAGCGAATCGGTTATGAATTCCTTCCAGGGCAGGCGATCTCCTTTCACGCAGTTGGTAAGGTTTTACGTGTTCACCCCTGTCGATCAGTCCGCTTCGCCGGTCGCGTCGTCCGACGTCGGTCCGGTGCGTGTGCTGGCGAGGTTCGACAATACCGACTCGTCCCCGCAACAAAGCCCGGCAATTGTGGCGCGGTCCTACGGAAGCGGCTCGGTAATGATGATATTCACCTCGGCCGACACGGAGTGGACAGACTGGCCTAAGGACCGCTTCACATGGCTGTCGTTTGTCAACGACATGGTCGAGTATATTTCCCGCCAGGCCGGTAGGGACTTCACCGCAACCGTCGGCAGGCGGATCGACTACACCGTACCGACGGATATTAAAGCCGCCAGGGTGATGCTGAAAACCCCCGCTTTCCCCGCCGAGGACGTAATCGCCCTCGAGGGGCGGCGCGTCGGCGGCCAAAGGGTCATCTCCTACGAGAACCCACGCCACAAGGGAATATACCAACTGAAACTGAACGTGGCCGATGAAGAGCGGAGCGTATTGTTTGCCAGGAACACGAACCCCCGCGAGGGTCGGCTTGACAGGATAAACGAGCAGCAGATTCGCTCCGCCCTGGGGGTCGAGTTCACTTACCACGACAGGCTCAAAACCACACCTGCGGATGCGGCAACCGCCGCCGAAGGCAGCGAATACTGGAAGGCGGCGCTGGCGGCAATGCTGATTATCCTGGCTGCCGAAGTATTCCTCGGACAGAGATTCGGACATTATAGATGAGCAGGGATTAGGGACTAGGGAATAGGGATTAGGGACTAGGGACTAGGGAATAGGGAATAGGAAAAAGACCGGATTAACAAGTTACTGATTACTGATTACTGGTTACTGAAGGTACTGGGAGTATTATGAAACGCATTCTTGAATGGATGTTGCGTTTGAAGAGCGGCGAATTGGCGGGTGCGGACAGTTGGGCGCCGCGTTTTGCCGCCGATTACAACAACTGGGTCATCCTGGGGTTGTTTGTGGTCTTTGCGGCGCTGGTGGCGTTGACCATAGTCTGCTACCTGCGCGAGGGCGACACGCGCCGTCGCACCAAGATGACGATTGCCGCCGTTCGTATATTGGTGATCGTGCTGATTTTCGTCCTGCTGTTCCAGCCGGGGCTGGTTCTGCGATACAAGAAAGATATCTATTCGACCGTTATCGTGTCCATCGACGACAGTCTTTCTATGTCGCTGAAGGATCGTTACGCCGACGTGACGCTGCGCAGCGCGATGGCCGAGAAACTCGGCGTCAGTGAGGATGAACTGGCCGCCATCAATCGTACGGAGATCGTCCGGCGTTTACTTTCCCGCCAGGGAGGTCCGCTGGCGGAACTGTCGCGCGACCATCCGCTGGTGTTATTGCGTTTTTCCACATCGCAGCCCGGCAGCGGCGCCGAAGAAGGCAAGTACACCCGCAAGATCGGTCAGGTCGAGGTGGCGGGGGACGATCCGTCGCGCCAATCCGCCTCGGATGAGCAGGTCGCTTCTGCGATAGCAAAACTGTCGGCCGGCGGGTATGAAACGAACCTTTCCGCCGCCCTGCGCGACGCCGTTGACCGTCTCCAGGGCGGCAGAGTAGCCGGCGTCGTCCTTGTCAGCGACGGACAACCGACCACGGCTTCCGATACGGGCAATCGCCTGAGCGCGGCCCTTGCCTACATTCGCCAGCGCGGTATTCCCGTCTTTGCCGTTGGTATCGGCGATCCGGTCCCTCCCCAGAACGTTGCGTTGCTGCGCCTGCAGGGACCGGTGGAGGTTCGTCGCGGTTCGTCGGTCGAACTGAAGGCGTATCTGTCCAACCGTAACTGCGGCGGTCAGAGCGTCGAGGTCCGCCTGTTTCGCAGGCCCGAGGCCGGCGGGGACTGGACGGATACGGGCGTCATTAAAGTAGTCAACCTTCTCGGCCAGGCCGGTTCGGCACGCAACGAGGCGCAGGAGGTAACGCTGATAGTTACGAAGGCAGACGAATTGGGTAATTTCATCTACAAGGCGGAGGCCAAGCCACTGGACCGCGAGTTCTCCGACGCCGACAACGCCGCTACGGCAAAGGTGCGGGTCTCGGAGGAGAAGATTAAAATTCTCTTCGTCAGCGGCGACGCCGGATGGGAATTCAATTACCTGCGAAGTTTCCTGCTGCAAAGCCCGGACCGCTACGCCGTCAGTGTCTGGCAGCAGAACGCCGAGACCAAGTTCAACCAGGAAGCATCGAGCAAGGAAATGAGGCTTACTCGCCTGCCCCGGACGCGTCCTGATCTTTTCAAGTACGATGCGATCATTCTGTACGACCCCGCCTACACAAAGGCAAAAGACGAAAAGGGCGGCGGCTTCGACGAGCAGTTCGTGGAGATGCTGGAGAGTTTCGTTTCGGACCATCACGGCGGATTGTGTTACATCGCCTCCAACAAGTACAGCGACATCAATCTGACCGGCAAGGGGCCTTTCAAACCGCTCTCGGCGCTGTTGCCGGTGGTTCTGGGTGAGCGGACCGGCAGCATCGCCCGGCGAATCGCACACGACAGGCCGAACGCCTGGCCGATGGTCCCGACGGCGCTGGGACTGGATCATCCGGTGCTCCGCATGGGACGGAATACCAAGGAAACAGCGACCATCTGGAAGATACTGCCGGGCGTGTACTGGTCGCATCCGGTCGTCTCACTTAAACCGCTGGCTTCGTCACTGGCCGGCAGCAGCGATCCGGCCGATCGCACGTCGGGCGTCGATAGCGAGGCGAATCCGATCGTTGCCGTGCAGCACTACGGCAAGGGCAGGTCGCTGTACCTCGGGTCCGACGAGACCTGGCGATGGCGAGCCGTGGAGGACGGGCTTTTCTACCGGCAGTTCTGGTCCAACGTTATAGACGTCCTCGCCGCCGGTAGGCTCCAGAAAAAACTCGTTATTATCACGACCGGAGTGGATCGGTTCACCGTCGGGCAGAAGATGCGAATCAAGATCGAGGCCTACGGACGGGACTACAGGCCGCTCAAGCAGGATGAATTAATCGTACAGATAATCGATGCAACCGACGGAACGGCGGTGGGAGAACCGATAATCCTTCGTTCGGATACAAAACAAAAGACCGGGGGATACTACCAGAGCGGCGAAGTGCCACTGATGAAAACAGGCACTTTTAAATTGGAGATCAAGCCTTCACAGGACGGTATATCCTATAAAAAGGACGAGGTGGCCGGCAAGACGATTACCGTAACGCTTCCGGAAGAGGAATTCATTCATCCTGAAGCGGACTTAGCGACCCTGAAGACCATCGCTCCGGAAAAACGCTTCATGATGATTCACGAAAGCGACGGCCTGACGAAGATGATTCCACACGGAAAGATGACCGTCTTTAACGACGTGCCGCATGAACTGTGGGATATACCGCTTGCGGTCGTGCTGGTTGTGCTCCTTCTGGCGATAGAGTGGATCCTGCGGAAAAAACACAATATGGCTTAAACAGGCCACAGAGACGCAGAAAACGCAGAGAAAATATATATATTTGCAAAAGATAAAAGATAACTGATTCGGAGCGGTGTGAGTGAGCGAACACAACCGAGCGCGGGTAGCGTGGAAAGGCTGACATTCAGGCACGTTGCCCAGGTTATCAGCACATTGAAGGCCGTTGGGGCGGAGGTCGGTTTGTTGATTAATTTTGATGAGGCTCGTGTTATCGACGGAATTCAGAGAGTAGTGCTTTCAAGAAAATAATATTAAAACTCTGCGTTCTCTGCGTCTCTGCGGCCCATGAGGTAGCAAAATGCCATTTATGCATCCAATGTTGTTCGCCGGTGGTGCGGCGGCTGCGTCCGTGCCGATTATCATTCACTTATTGAACCGCCGCCGGTTCAAGGTATTGGACTGGGCGGCTATGAGGTTCCTGCTGGAATCGGTTCGCAAGAATCGCCGCCGGATTCTTATCGAGGAACTGATCCTGCTGGCGCTGCGATGCTTGGCCGTTTTCCTGCTGGCTGTGGCGGTAGGTCGGTTTCTTGGTTGTGCGCCCACGCAGGTCTTGCCAGTCGGAACTTCGGCGCAGATGACACATGTGTTTATCCTCGACGACAGCGTATCGATGGGTCAGAAGGTCGCCGACACTACCGCTTTTTCCAAGGCCGCCAGCGATCTGGCCGGGATGAT
>DAOVFI010000395.1 GCA_030673005.1 Planctomycetales bacterium | reverse complement strand
TAAAAACCGGAGGGACATTCATGCAATCACCGGACGGAGGCGCCTCTCGAAGCAGTCGCGCCCGAGTTTCGTGGAGTACATTTTTTCACTGTCGCCACCTCTGCCGGAATCGCTTGCGGTTTGGGTCCTCCAAACCGGTTCAGGACAACAACCCACCAGACCGGTAATATCCGCATTACAGGATGAAGGCGAATGCCGGGTAGTGAGAATCGAGGTGGGAGATGAGTCATATTTGCTTCTCGACCGAGACCCGCCGAGACGGCGCAATTTTCTCGGCTGTGAACGAATTTCTCATAAGGGTTGGCCAATTGCCGTTCGTTACATCGGCGATGAAATCGACGCGATCTGGGCTATGACCGACGAGGGATTCGTCCGGTTCGGATAGTACGGCAACTCGGATTAGAGCAGTTTAAGTAATGATTGTCGTAGCAGTGCGTAGCGAGATGTTTTGGGACAAGGACGGCGAAGCAGGCAACCCGAACGGGTTTCCGACCTGCCTGTCGGCAGACAGGTGCAGCCGGACGATGCTCCCAAAACATCGCAGTAGCAAGGATGCGACAAGAATTACTTAAACTGCTCTAAATCCCCCTGACCCCTTTAAATCCCATTTGAATCCCTGCTGGGTGATAATCGCCGGCGTCTTACTGCTGTGGCTCGTTGGATTGTGTCTTTCCAATGACTTTACATGGTGTACCGAAGGCCTTACTGCCGGAGGGGATATCGTGCAGGACGAGGCTGTTGGCGCCGATGATACATGCGTTCCCAATGGTCACGCCTTTGGTGACGATCGCGTTGGGGCCGAGGTAGCAGCGGGAGCCGATCCGCGTGGCGGCTCGCTCCGTCGGCGCCTTCCCGCCGGATAGGGACCACCGGACGGTGTCGTGGGTATAGATCTGAACACCGGCGGAGATGGAGCAGTACGAGCCTATCTCCAGCCCGCCGGAGCCGTCCAGGATGGTGAACGGGCCGATCCAGGTATGCTCTCCCACCTTAACGTCCCCCAGCAGCAGGCAGCTGTCATAGATGCTGGATCCTTCGCCGAATCCCAGAATGCGTGCTCTTTCCCACCGATCCACCAGGTAGTCGCCGAGAGGCAGGGTTCGGTCCCACTGCTCATTGACAATCTGCTGAATTTGCGTCCAGAGTTCACGGAACTGGTCGAAAAGTTCCGCCAGCCTTGGGTCTTTTTCTTTGAGGTGCTGTCGAATCTTAGGGGTCATAGGAACGTCTCACACCATTTTTCAAAGTTCAGCAGTGACCAGATTAACAGTCGGTGGTTCCGCCTGCCTTCCAGATGCTCGTTGACGAGAGCCCGGACGACACGGTAGTCCATGCAGGTGTAGATACGCGCCTGGTCGTCGTCAAGAACTGCTCGCAAGTAGTCAATGCTCTCGCCCTTGAACCAACTGGCGTCGGGGGCGGAAAATCCCTGCTTGATTTGCCTGGTGACGGCCTCGGGAATAGTGCGCTGCATGGCCTTGCGAAGCAGCAGTTTACCGTCGCGGGTCTTCTGAAAATACGTCGCTGTCTTCGGGCCTGGTTCGTTTTCATTCAGGCCGACGACATGGTCCAGGTTCCCCAGTTTCAGCCGCACCGGGACCTTCATCGCAAACTCCACCAGGTCGTTGTCGAGGAAAGGAACCCGCGTCTCTAGGCCGTGGGCCATGCTCAGTTTGTCTTCCACAACCAGCAGCCCGTGCAGGAACGTCTTGGCCTCAAAATACATGGAATGATTTACGTAATCGGCCGGACTGGTCAGTTCCGTTGCGTGATCGGCAAAGACGTTGCGGAAGATCTCCTGTGTCCGCACGTGCCGAACCTCAGGCCAGATTGGGGCAAATACCTTCCGGATTGCATCATTCGGAATCAACCGCTGCCAGAAGTCATAGTATTTCCGGATGTAGTGATCGAAGTCGTCGTTGACGACAGCCCGGTAGTAGCGCCAGGGATAGCCGCCGAACAATTCATCTCCGCCGGCTCCGCCGAGGACGACCTTGACGAATTTGCCGGCCAATTGGGCCACGTAAAAGTTCGGGTAACTCTGACCGACGCGCAGGTCCTCCAGGTGCCACGTCAATCGATCCATAATCCGTTCCATATCGCCTGACTTGAGCACCATTTCGTAGTGCTCGGTCTTGAACAGGAAGGACATGAACTCCGCCTTTTCGCGTTCGTCGTAGGTCAGTTCCAGCCCGGAGACCGAGTGCATGTCAAACCCGCAGGTAAAAGTTCTTATGTACGGAAGTTGCGTCGCTGCAACAGCGGTGATCGAACCGGAGTCCATGCCGCCGCTGAGGTAAGATCCGACGTCCACGTCGCTGACAAGTTGCCGCTTGACTGCCTGCCTGAACAGGCGGTCAAGTTCTTCTACATACTCCTGCTCATCAATCTTCTCGTCCGTCGAGCCGAAGTGGTAGTCCCAGTAGCGTTCGGGCGCCGGCAGTTCGGTCCGGCCTTGCTGAAGAAGGATATACGTACCGGCTGGCAGCATCTTCACGCCGGCGAAGAGGGTCCGGTCCGTGAAAATGTTCTGGAACGTGAAGTACTCTACCAGGGCCTCGGTATCCAGACCGGTAGAGTAGTCCGTGTGGGCCAGGATGGCCTTAATCTCGGATCCGAAGATAACCTTACCGGCCTGAAAGGTGTAATACAGCGGCTTGACGCCATAGCGATCGCGGACAAGAAAGAGCCGTCGCCGCCTGCGGTCCCAGAGCGCAAAGGCAAACATGCCGTTGAACCGGTCCAGGG
>DAOVFI010000382.1 GCA_030673005.1 Planctomycetales bacterium | reverse complement strand
ACCTGGACGGTGCCGAACGAAAAGGGAATATGGGAGATCCATCTGAAAGTAACCGGCGGCGGGGATGAGGCCCATCAGGAATGGGTCGTCTCGACAATGTCGGCGTCCGAAGCGCCGGACTTCTTCGAGTATTTCACAGATTTTAAGCATCTGGTTGCAAGGACGGAAAAGGACCCGTGGAACAGGCAACCGAAACAGTGGCAACCCTATAATAATATGGCACAATATATCGTAACTGATTCATCAAAGGCTTTTGTCAGGCGGATTCACAAAGACGGCATAGGCGACAGCAGCGAACTTCCGATAAGCACCCCCTTTTCAACACCCTTCGGTACGTGGAAATTCAAATACAGATTTCCCGACGGCAACACCGGCCACTTCGGTTTCAGCGTCAGCACAACCGGAACAACGCCTCGCGGAAACTGGAAATACGGAAAGTGTTCCGACACGCATCATCACTGTACAATCGGCGGCAGGCCTGAATGTGCGTTCAGTTTCGATTATGACGGCGGGGGCTGGCCCGAAGACGGCAAATGGCACCAGGTAACCGTAATCCGAACCGCAGATAAATGGCTCTATATGTACAATGACTATTTCCTCGAATTCTACGTGAACGACAAATTGGAACTGCCGCCGACCGCACTGAAGATATGTGCTTCGATAAACAACGGCCACGAGATATATGTTGATAGTCTTGAATTTTATCAAAACAAATACATGTTTCCGAATACAGAGGTGTCTTTCGGCAACTACACCTGGAACTATTGCAGGAATTCGTCTGACGGATGTTACTATCCTCAAATAAGACAGGGCATCATAGTTAAGGGCAGGAACATCAGTTTATCCGACATTGCCACGGCCCTCAATGACCCGTCGAAATTCTCCTACAACGCCGCGACAAAGACGGCAACATGCAACGCCGACCTTGTCATTCACGACGGTGCCCAGTTTTCAATGCAGAATGAGACACTGATATTCAACTGTTCGACCGACGGCGAGCATCATTTCGTTTTGAGATACGCCACAGAGATACTGATAGAAAACAGCACAATCACCACTGCAAACGACCATTATTTTATATGGAACAACGCAAGTTCGACGACGCATTACGGCAGGCCGATCAGGCCGGAGAGGATCGATCCGATAGAATTCCAGCGAGTCGGCTCTGGCGGTGGTATCTGGCCGCTGGGCAATGCCGGCGTCATTCGCTTTACTGCAAAGAACTCCACTGTCAATAACGCCGCGCATATATTCTGGGATTCCCCGATGGAGCTGGACATCAGCAATATGAAGTTCACAAACCTGCGGGAACTTGACATAGGCAATTATGATAATATGCCCCCCGAGTACCACAAACGATACAGGGAAAGATTGTTTCTCAAAGGCGACAAATCGTTCTGGGTCTTTATAGACGAGATAAATACGAACAAGTTCAATCTTCGCAACCTTTCTTTCAGCGGCAAGAGCAGTCCGGTTAACATAACGTTTATGATTAATGCCCTGCGGGACAAACTAAACGTGTACGATTTGAATTTGCCGAATGAGAATATAGTGGTCAGGAAGTCTCTGCCGCAAGTGGCCGGTCAATCGCATACATGGGAGGCTTATATAGAGCCTAGTTTCATAGAATGGGGCTACGGCGGCAGGGGGACCGGAATGGACAGTAAACTGGGTTTGGTCAACTGTAAATTCAAGGATATTGTTGTTCCGACGGACAAGGCATGGGCTATTCCGAAATACTATCTGGACGTGAAGGTCATTAACCAGGCCGGCCAACCGGTGCACAATGCAACTGTCAATGTAACGAACGAAGTTGACAATGAGAACTATCCCGCCGAAAACATGAAGCAAAGCCAACCAATGTTTTACCCCGGGATCGCGTGGGAAGACCGCAATCAGTATTCCTACCTGTCGTATCAACTGATCCAGGGACTGACCCACGCCTCGACGGTTACGGGGGCGGACGGACATACTCCGCTGCCGCAGGATACGGACAACACCATGGTCCTGGCCGACTTCGTTCAGGACAACAGCGGTAAAACGGATTTCACCTACGAAATAACCGTCGAAAAAGACAGCACGACGAAGACCGTTACCGGCGTCAACCCCGGCCCGGCGTGGTATCGGCCCGACGCGGACAAGCCAACCTACACGGTTGTCATCGTGCTCGACGGCGACGTAGCCGTCTGCAACCGCCGGGTGTTTTACAACAACTCCGCCTTCGACAGCGACAATCCCGCCGCCAATGCCGACGACGACGGCGCCGTCGCACCGGACAAGACCCCCCTGCTGCCGGGCGGGACTGCAACCTTCGCAAATTACACAAGTTTCAGCCGGGGGATCAACGGAGTAATGGTCGATATAGTCGGTCTGCCTGGCGCCCCCACAGCAGCCGATTTCACCTTCAAGGTCGGAAACGACAACACACCCGGTTCCTGGTCAGATGCCCCTGCCCCGAGCAGCATCACCGTCCGCGCCGGCGCCGGCCTGGGCGGGTCCGACCGGATTACGATCGTCTGGGCGGATAACGCCATTCAGAAACAGTGGTTACAGGTAACGGTCAAGGCTACTGCCGCAACCGGCCTTGCAGTCGATGACGTGTTTTATTTCGGCAACGCCATCGGCGAGACGGGAAACTGCCCCACCGATGCGAGGGTAACACCCACCGACCAGGTTAATACGCGGAACAACCCGCACACACTGAAGCACAATCCTGCCGAAATCGACGACGCATACGATTTCAACCGCGACAAAAAAGTCGGCCCGACGGATGAAATAATCGCACGCAACAACGGGACCAATTCAAGCACAGCCTTGAAATTGATAACCGCACCATAAACACCGGTCGTCTGACAGGACAACGGGGAGTAATGA
>DAOVFI010000134.1 GCA_030673005.1 Planctomycetales bacterium | reverse complement strand
CATTACTGCCAGCCGGCGCGGACGTTGAGACAAAGAAACGCTTATTACATCAACGAATGGACGATGAGCGAGGCGATCTTCGACAAGATGAACGTCAAGTGGTCCAACATCTTGGGGCTGCCGCTCACGTTGAAAGCCGGTCGCCAGGACATCATCTTCGGAAACGGCTGGCTCGTGCTGGACGGCACGCCGCTGGACGGATCGCGGACAATCTTCTTCGACGCCCTCCGGGCAACGCTGGAAATGAAGGACATCCAGACGACGGCCGATTTGATTTACATAGATCAGCACGCCGATTCGGACCGCTGGATCAAACCGTTCTGCGATCAGGACTTCCATAATATGGAGCAGAACGAAAAAGGCGTAATCCTTTACGTTACCAACAAGTCGCTGGAGAATACCGAGCTCAGCGGTTATTTCATCTACAAACATGACGACCGGATAATCGGCAACAAGCCCGGCGACATCGGACCCGGACGCAATGCGCCGTGGCAGGCCGGCACCGACGCCGACATCTACACCTTCGGTACCCGCGTGGCCGGGACGCTAACCGAGAACTGGAATTACCGCGCCGAATTCGCTCATGAGTTCGGATACAAGAACGGCGAAGACCTCTGTGCGTTCGGGGTCAACACCCTGCTGGAATATCACTTGAGGGACAAACTGAATAACAGTTTCCGCGTCGGATACGAGTTCCTCTCCGGCGACGATCCGGACACCGGTAAAAACGAACAGTTCGACCCGCTCTGGGGACGTTGGCCTCAGTTCAGCGAGATGCTGGCATATACGGTTGCGCTGGAAAACCGCCCCGGCGAGACCACCAACCTCCACCGCCTCGGCCTCGGCTGGGCGTGCCGGCCGGCGGAAAAACTGCAACTCAAAACCGACTATCATCTGCTCTTTGCCGATGAAAGAAATTCATACAGGGGCCGGCCTTACTTCAGTCACAGCAGCTGCTTCCGCGGACAGTTGCTCGCCAGTGTGCTCAAGTACAAGTTCACAAAGCACATCTCCGGGCACTTGTGCGCCGAGCTGTTCTTCCCCGGCGACTTCTATTCCGACAACAACAATGAAGTCGGCGCGTTCTTCAGGTATGAACTGGTCTTCACCTGGTAACGGAAAACCGGTAACCAGTAATCAGTAATTAGTAGCCAGTAATCCGTAGCCGGTAGCCAGTGAAAACTGATGTGTTTTCCTGGCTACCGGCTACTTGTCTTTCATTTCCTTTTCGTTGCGCATCTGTTTGCCGGTGATCCTGACAGTCGTAGTCGTAGGGTGCGGCAGGTTCTGTTTCCTGCACACCTGTACAGAAATAGAATACTGAATAAAGAACAGGGAATTTCGAATAATGAAGTAAAAAAAGATAGACGATCCGTTTTTACTTCGTAATTCGAAATTCCTTGTTCTTCATTCAATATTCTCTTTTCGCTCCCGTTCGAGCGTTTCCGTGTGCAGGAAACAGAACCTGCCGCACCCTACCGGTTGTTGACGAATGGACCGGGGCGAGGCTATACTGTCCAGATGGATTTTGAGAAGGCAAATGTGGCTGAACGTCTGCTCCTGAGCGGCAACGAGGCGGTTGCCAGGGCCGCTCTGGATGCCGGCGTGTCCTTGGGGACCGGGTATCCCGGTACGCCATCGACGGAAATCCTCGAGAATTTTTCCCGGATGGGCGGTCCGGCCCAATGGGCGCCGAATGAGAAAGTAGCGATGGAAGTCGCCCTGGGCGCTTCCTTTGCCGGCGCGCGAACGCTTGTTACGATGAAGCACGTCGGGCTGAACGTGGCTGCCGACCCGCTGTTCACAGCCGCCCACACCGGCGTAACCGGCGCGATGGTGATAGTAACGGCCGACGATCCCGGCATGGCCTCCAGCCAGAACGAACAGGACAACCGCTGGTACGCCCGCGCCGCCGGAATGCCGATGTTCGAGCCGTCGGACTCTCAGGAGGCCTATGATTTTACCCTCCGGGCAATCGAGTTGTCCGAGGAATTCGCCGCGCCCGTCATGCTTCGCATGACCACCCGCCTCTGTCATTCCAAGACGGTCGTTCGCCCGGAACGTTCGATCGCAGAAGCCGGGAGGCCCGAATTCCACCGTAACATCAAAGGCCGGGTAATGATACCCGCATATGCGCGCCCGGCGCACAAGCGTCTCCGCGAAAGACTCGCTCGAATCGCCCGGTGGAACGAGACCTCCGGTCCGAACGACACTATCCAGGCCGGGAAAGACCTGGGCATAATTGCCTCCGGTATCGCATACGCCCACGCCCGTGAGGCGACGCCCGATGCGAGTTTTCTGAAGATCGGCCTGACCTGGCCGCTCCCGACGGAAACGATCGCGAAATTCGTTCGCAGCGTTAATCGCTGCGTGGTGATCGAGGAGGGCGATCCGGTCCTGGTCGAGTCGCTGCGTGCGGCGGGGATGACAGTCGAGGGCAAATCGGAGCAATATCGGTTCGGCGAGTTGAACGTGAACCGCGTCCGGCGCATTCTCTCCGGCGATGATTCCGTCGAGGCCGCCGCTGCGAAAGGCAAACCACCGCAATTGTGCAAAGGCTGTCCTCACCGCGTAAGTTTTGAGATTCTCCGAAGGCTGAACTGCATAGTGGCCGGGGACATCGGATGCTACACGCTGGGCGTGCTGCCGCCGTTCGAAGCGATGGACACCTGCATCTGCATGGGCGCGAGCATCGGCGTAGGCCTGGGCCTGCGACACGTTTTGCCCGACGAGCAGGCCCGTCGCGTCGTCAGTGTCATCGGCGACAGCACGTTCGTCCACAGCGGCATCACCGGCCTGGTCGAGATGGTGTATAATCCGCCCAAAACCGGGCACGTGGTGCTTATCCTTGATAACGGCACGACGGCGATGACCGGACTTCAGGAACATCCTGGCACCGGCAGAACGCTCGCCCATCAGCCGACCGGACAAATCGTATTCGAGGATCTCGCCGGGGCGCTGGGCATCGAGCGCGTCGAGGTGGTCGATCCGACCAAAGACCCCGCCGGATACGAACGAATTTTGATCGAGGCGCTGGATTCTGGTAAATTATGTGTGATAATTGCACGTCGGCCATGCCTGCTGGTCGCCGGGAAGGTCCGTGAATACGAAAAGAAACGATCCGCGGAGACGGATGCCCATGAGTAGCAGCGTTACAAATGTCGTAATCGCCGGACTTGGCGGCCAGGGGGTCCTGAAGGCCTCCGACATCCTGGCCGAGGCGGCGTTCCGGACCGGTCTGGACGTCAAGAAGAGCGAGATTCACGGGATGAGCCAGCGGGGCGGGTCGGTTACCAGCGACGTCCGCTTCGGAGATAATATTCTCAGCCCGATGGTGCCGGGGTCAGAAGCGGATTTCCTTCTCGTCCTTGCCGCAGACCAGGTCGAGACCAACAAAGGCCTGCTTGGCGCCGGCGGCGTTCTGATTTGCACGGACCGGATCGACGAAAACGCACTGGCGAACCGTCGCAGCCTTAATGTCGCAATGCTGGGTGTCCTGAGCAGGTATCTGGAGATCGACAAGCCGTTCTGGCTGGATGCGATCAGGTCCAGTCTTCCTGAAAAGGTGTACGACGTCAACGTCAAAGCCTTTGAGATGGGCCGGGATGCGGCGGCAGAAAGTTACTGACAGGAACGTCTTATCGAGCGTCCGGTGATTCGAAGATGAGAGGTGCAAACCGATGGTAAAGTTGTGGAATGACAAATTGGGCACGTTCGACCCCGTAAGCAGTCCGGATTACCTCCCCCGCGCCCAGTTGCAGGCGATTCAGATTCAGCGTCTCCGGGCGGTCGTGCGTCGGGCGCACGAAAACGTCGAGCCTTACCGCCGCCGTATGGACGAGCGGTCCGTTACACCCGAAGACATCCGGGACCTGGGCGACATCGAAAAACTTCCATTTACGGTCAAGACCGACCTGCGGGATGCTTACCCGTTCGGCCTGTTCGCCGGTCCGATAGGTGAAGTGGTGCGCCTGCACGCTTCGAGCGGGACGACGGGCAAGCCCGTCGTCGTCGCATATACGGCCGAAGACATCGAGGTGTGGTCTTCGGTAATGGCTCGCACCTTCGCAGCCTGCGGGTGCGGTCGGGGCGACATCATACAGAACGCCTATGGGTACGGCCTGTTCACAGGCGGGCTGGGCGCGCACTACGGCGCCGAGGCCCTGGGGGCAACGGTGATACCCATCTCCGGCGGAAACACCGACAGGCAGATCATGGTAATGAAGGATTTCGGCGTTACGGCCATCTCCTGTACACCCAGTTATTTCGTCCATCTTGTCGAACGGGCCTCCGAGATCGGCGTGGAGTTGAAGGACCTGCCGATTAAGGCGGGCGTCTTCGGGGCCGAACCCTGGAGCGAGGCCATGCGAAAGCACATCGAATCGGCTGCGGGAATAAAGGCCTATGACATCTACGGGCTTTCCGAAATCATCGGCCCCGGTGTGGCTTCGGAATGCAGCGACCAGAGCGGGCTGCATATCTTCGAGGACCACTTCTATCCGGAAATCATCGATCCGGAAACAACCCAGACACTGCCCGACGGGACCGAAGGCGAACTGGTTCTGACGACCCTTTCGAAGAAAGCCATGCCGATGATCCGCTACCGCACGCGGGACATCACCTCGATCGTCACGGAGCCTTGCCCGTGCGGACGGACGGTGCGGAAGGTCCGGCGAATCGGCAGGCGGACGGACGATATGATCATCATCCGCGGGGTCAACGTATTTCCGTCACAGATCGAGGAGGCGCTTCTGGACGTTGAGGGCACGCTGCCTCACTATCAGATTATCCTGACCCGCGACAAAGGCCTCGATAAGATTGAGGTCCGGGTCGAGGTTACCGCCGATGTCTTCAGCGATGAGATTCGCTCGATGGAAGACCTGCGGGCCAGACTCTCACAATCCGTTGAAAGGACGTTGAACATCAGGGTCGATGTGCGACTGGTCGAACCGCATACCATCGAACGCAGTATGGGCAAGGCCAAGCGTATTATCGACGAGCGAGTGCTTTGAAAGGATCACCCATGAAGATCAATCAGCTTTCGGTGTTTCTGGAAAACAAACCCGGTCATCTTTCCGAAACCTGCCGCACGCTGGCGAAGGCCGGTATAAACATTATGACGCTGTCGCTCGCCGACACCGAGCAGTTCGGCATCATGCGGCTGATAATTCGCGACTGGCCCAGGGCCAAGGCCGCACTGGAAGAGGCCGGTTCCGTCGTCAGGGTTACCGAGGTCGTGGCGATCGAGGTTGAGGACCGCCCCGGCGGATTGGCCGACATCCTCGAAGCAATCGAAAGCGGGGGATTTAATATCGAGTACATGTACGCCTTCACCTTCGGACGCAAGGACAAGGCCATCCTGGTGTTCCGCTTTGACGATCCGGACCCGGTCATTAAACTGCTTCAGGACAAAGGCATCAACGTGATTGATAGCGTCGATCTGTACGAACAGGCCCAGTAGCCGTCAAGGAAAAGATGACCGATTTTGTAACAGACAACCGTATCTGGGACGCTGCGGAGACTATGCCGCTCGATCAACTCCGCCGGCTGCAACTGGAACGTCTGCACCGGACCGTTGAGCGTGTGGCCGGAGTGGCCTTTTACAAGGAGGCCTTCGCCCGCAGCGGCGTAACGCCAGCAGAAATCAAGACACTCGATGACCTGCGCCGGCTGCCTTTTACCACCAAGAAGGACCTGCGCGATCACTACCCGCTGGGCTTCCTGGCGGTCGGGCGCGACAAGGTCGCCCGTTTTCACGGCTCGTCCGGAACGACGGGCAAGCCCACTTTCGTCGCCTACACCGCCGAAGACCTGAATACCTGGTCGGGCCTGTGCGCCCGTTTCCTGGTCAGCGGCGGTCTGAAGCCCGAACACACCGTACACATAGCCTTCGGTTACGGACTGTTCACCGGCGGCTTCGGCCTGCATTACGGCGTCGAGCGCGTCGGCGCCGCGGTCGTGCCGGCGGCGGCCGGTAATACCCTGCGACAGATAATGCTGCTGCGCGACCTTAGCGCCGACGTGCTGGTCTGCACGCCCAGTTACGCGTTGAACATAGCAGAGACAACACTATCGACAGGCATCGACCCGAAAGACCTGTCGCTGAAATTCGCGCACTTCGGCGGCGAGCCGTGGACCGAAGACATGCGCGTGCAAATCGAAGCGAGCATGGGTCTGCTGGCGTTTAACAACTACGGCCTCAGCGAGGTGATCGGTCCGGGCGTCAGCGGCGAATGTCCGGCCCGCAACGGCATGCACATCCAGGAAGACCACTTCATCGTCGAATGCGTGGACCCGGACACCCTCGAACCGGTCGCCGACGGCGAACCGGGAGAACTGGTCTTCACGACTCTGACAAGGCAGGCCATGCCCGTGATACGCTACCGCACGCGCGACATCGCACGGTTGTATCGTTCGCGGTGCCCGTGCGGACGAACCGGCGCGCGGATGTCCCGAGTGGTCGGGCGGACCGACGACATGCTGATCATTCGCGGCGTGAACGTCTTCCCTTCGCAGATAGAAGAGGCGCTGCTGCGAGTGGAGGGCGTCGCCCCGCACTACCTCATCGAAATCGACCGGCCAGGTACGCTGGACGAGGTAACGGTGCACGTAGAGGTGCGCCCGGAAAACCTCTCCGACAAGATGAGCCGGATGCAGGGGCTTCACGAC
>DAOVFI010000360.1 GCA_030673005.1 Planctomycetales bacterium | reverse complement strand
TCACAGATTCTCCCAAATCGTCAGACTTTCGCCACCGGCGTAACTTTTCCGGTCCTGACGGATTTTTCCATCGCCTCCAGCACCGCTACCGGTGCGAGGATTCGCTTGTGGTCCAGCGGCTCTTTGCCGGTCCTGAACATCTTGCAGAACGTGCGGATACCGGTCAGATAGGCGTTGGCGTCGAAGGTCAGTTTTTTCGCCACAGGTCCGGCGTCTGTAACCGCCGAGATATGAAAACCCGCCTCGTAGGTATCCAGGCAGTGCATCGCCGCCGTCAGACCCGACCGGAAAAATAGCGTCGCTATCGCGTCCTTTCGTCGCGGCGCCCTTGCTACGCCGACGGCGGCGACGTCCGGGCCGAATGCCTCAACCAGCGATTCGACCTGGTGGACGCCGTAGAAGAATATCCCGCCGTAAGGCGAATCCAGGTCGCAAGGACCGGCAGAGGCAGCGGCGCGGACCTGCCCGCCGCGATTGACCGAACGGCGGAAAGCGGCGAAGGTCTTCTGCATCGGTACGATGCCGAAGGACGTAACCGGAACTTTAGCGCGCCGGCACCGCGCGAGGAATTTCTTCCCGGCCGCCAGGCGATAACAGAACGGCTTGTCGATGAACATCGGCAGGCGCGCCTTCAGGAACGCTTCTGCCGCCGGCAGATGATACTTCGGATGACGGTGGTCGATAATCACCGCGTCGATTTCGCCTGTCATGTCCGCCGGTCGTTTGACAATCTTGGGGATTTTCCCGGCCTTGGCGGCGTCGGCGGCGAACTTGTCCGTCTCACCCCAGATCGCCACAACCCGGCAACCGGGAACCTTTTTGCCGATATTCAGCGTCCTGGCAATGGCTGCACTATGACTGTTTTCTGCACCGACAATTCCAATTCTGATCACAATCGTCTCCTAATCCGGAAATCCCTATTCACATTTCTTCACTTGACGAGGTGGCACGGTCAAGCAATTTGAGGTTTTTTTAAAAAAAGCTCAAATTGCTTGGCCGTGGCTGCAACGTGAAGCTTTCACGGTCAAGTCATCACGGATTGTCTTCACGGCCAAGCGATGTAAAGGTCTTACGACCTTGACCTCGCTTGACCGTGCCACCCGGTTTTAAAAACCTTCACGGGCCTGTCTGGGCGCGAACGTCCAGCAGTTCGTTCAGTTCATCTTCTTTCATGACGCCGCGCTGGAGCGCGACTTCGCGTATGGTTCTACCGGTTTCGTGCGCTTCGGCGGCAATTTTGGCGGCAGCGTCGTATCCGATTCTTGGCGCCAGCGCCGTCGCGAGCATCAATGACCGCTCGACCAGTTCGGCGCAGCGCGCCTCGTCGGCGGTCAGGCCGCGGACGCACTTTTCCTCGAATACCTTTGCGGCATTGGTAAGCAGCGAGACGCTCTCCAGCAGATTGGCTGCGATCATCGTCCAGGCTACGTGCATCTCCAGTATGCTCCCGACCCCGCCGAGTGCGCCGGCGGCGACGGCCGCGTCAAGCCCGACGACCTGGCAGGCGACCTGGATGACGGACTCGGGTATGACCGGATTGACCTTGCCCGGCATGATGCTGCTTCCGGCCTGGACTGCCGGCAGGTGCAGTTCACCCAGCCCGCACCGCGGACCCGAACCGAGCCAGCGGATGTCGTTGGCGATTTTCGACAATGCCACAGCCGTTACCTTCAGGGCGCCCGACGCGCGAACTGCGGCGATGGGGACCGTGTGGGCGGCGAAATGATTGGACGATTCGTGAAACGGCAAGTGCGTCCTGGCGGCGACGATCCGGCAGAGATCGCCGGCGAAATCGGCCGGGGCGTTCAGACCGGTCCCGACGGCGGTTCCGCCTATCGCCAGTTCGCACAGCCCGTCGATCGCCCTGCCCAGGACACCGACCGCACTATCGACGGCGGCTGCGTAACCGGAAAACTCCTGACCCAGGCGGATCGGCACGGCGTCCTGAAGGTGCGTCCTGCCGACCTTGACGATCTTGTCGAATTGCCCGGCCTTTTCGGTCAGGGATGCCGACAGCGAATTCAACGCCGCGATAAGGTCGTTATGAATCGCAATCGCCGCCGAGATGTGAACGGCAGAGGGGACCACGTCGTTGGACGACTGGCACATGTTGACGTGGTCGTTCGGGTGGACAGGTTCTTTGGAACCGACTTCGCCGCCGAGGATCTGGATCGCACGGTTGGCGATTACCTCGTTGGCGTTCATGTTGGACGAGGTGCCCGAGCCGGTCTGGAAGACATCGACGACGAAGTGTTCGCCGAGTTCACCCTCGATTACCTCATGGGCGGCGGCGATGACGGCGTGGGCGATTTTTTCGTCAAGCCGCCCGGCCTTGCGGTTAACGTCGGCCGCCGCCGATTTGATTAATCCCATCGCAGCGATGAACCGCCCGGGCATTGTCCTGCCGCTGATTGGAAAATTCTCGATCGCCCGCGCCGTCTGCGCGCCGTACAGAGCATCGAACGGAACGTCTATCTGACCCAGAGAATCGCTCTCTTTTCGCAGGCGGGTCACCATTGAACCACCTTGGGTTTCGTCGCCGGTTTCGTTGCAGGTTTCTTCACGGGTTTCTTCGCAGGCGGGGCAAGCATCTTCAGCAGTCGTCTCGCATCCACCACACGCGGACTGTCGGGACACAAGCGGATGAACTCGCGCAGGGTCTGCCTGGCGGCGGCCATGTCGTCGAGCGCCTGGACCTCCAGGACGGCCCTGGTGTACCATGCCCGCCCGATTCCCGGACCCTCAGGGAAGGTTTTAATGTACCGCAGGCAGTATTCGTGTGCCTGCTTATATTTTTCGGCCCTCTCGGCCAGACGCGCCAGGGACAGCATCGCCTCCCCGGCGGCCTGGGCGTCGTCGGCGCCCAGTTTGAGCGCCCGCTTGAGGGCCTTTTGCGATTCGCCGGCCTTGGTGAAAAGCAGCGCCTTTCCCCTCGCCAGGTGCAGCCGCGCGGGCGTAGCGCCGACGGGGAGTTTCCTGACCGACAGTTTTAATAGCCTGTCGATGACCGGCACGGTCTTGTGGCGAGTACTGAGTTTCAGCCGGGCCTGAACGGCCTTCCACTGCGCCTCGG